>JAPSJU010000142.1 GCA_031178025.1 Agromyces sp.
GCGACCGCCTGCTGCTCATGCGCGACGGAGCGCTCCTCGCCGACGACACCGTCGACGGCGTGCTCGCCGCCACCGGCACGGACGACGTCGAGACGGCGTTCCTCCGGCTCATCGAGCAGGGCAGTCCCGACCTGCCGCCCCGCGAGGCGGCCGTGCGCGGTGCGGAGGGCACGCGATGACCGTCACCCGCACGCTCGCGACCTCCGGCCGAGTGCTCACCCAGATCCGCCACGATCCGCGCACGATCGCGCTCCTGCTCATCGTGCCGAGCCTGCTCATCGGCCTCGTCGCGTGGATGTTCACCGACACCGAGGTGTTCCACGACATCGGCCCGGCGATGATCGCGCTGTTCCCGTTCATCGTGATGTTCCTCGTCACGAGCATCGCGACGCTGCGCGAGCGCCGCAGCGGCACGCTCGAGCGCCTGCTCTCGATGCCGATGGGCAAGGGCGACTTCATCCTCGGCTACGCGCTCGCCTTCGGCCTGCTCGCGGTCGCCCAGACGGCGATCGCCGTCTCGTTCGCGGTGTGGGTGTGCGGCCTCGAGATCGAGGGTTCGCTGTGGCTGCTCTTCGCCGTCGCGATCGCCGACGCGCTGCTCGGCACGGCGCTCGGGCTCCTCGCGAGCGCGTTCGCGCGCACCGAGTTCCAGGTGGTGCAGTTCCTGCCGGTGCTCGTGTTCCCCCAGGTGCTGCTCGGCGGCATCTTCGTGCCGCGCGATCGGCTTCCGGAGGTCCTCGAGGCGATCAGCGAATGGCTGCCGCTGAGCTTCGCGATCGACGCGCTGCAGGCGGTGGCCGGTGACACCGAGGGCACCGGATGGATCGTCGCGAAGCTCCTCGTGATCGGGGCGTGGATCGTCGGCGCGATCGTCGTCGGCTCCGTCACCCTGCGCCGTCGCACTCCGTGACGCGGAGGCGTCAGGCTCCGAGCACGCGCTCGAGGTAGGGGTTCGCGAAGCGCCGTTCGGGATCGAGTTCGTCCCGCACCCGCAGGAAGTCGTCGAATCGCGGGTACGCCTCGCGCAGCGACTCGGCCGCCTGCGTGTGCAGCTTCGCCCAATGCGGCCGGCCGCCGTACCCGAGCATGATCTCCTCGACGGCGCCGAAGTACTCGCGGTGGTCCTCACGGACGTAGCGGTGCACGGCGAGGTAGCCCGTGTCACGCCCGTACGCCGTCGAGAGCCAGTTCTCGTCGGATGCCGCGGCGCGCACCTCGATCGGGAAGCTGACGCGCCACCCGCGCCGCTCGATGAGCGACTGCACCTCGCGGAAGGCCTCGGGAACCGCTTCGAGCGGCACCGCGTACTCCAGTTCACGGAAGCGCACGGTGCGGTTCGTCGTGAACACCGACGACGAGACGTCGCTGAAGTCGCGACCGCTCGCGAGCCTCTGCACCTGCCGCGCCAGGAACGGCGTCGTGATGGGCGCCATCGCCCCGATCCCGCAGATGAGGCGGTACACGCCGTTGGCGAGGAACTCGTCGTCGATCCAGCGCGAGATCCGGCCGAGCGGCCTCCTCGGTGCCTCCCCGGCCAGCCGGGTGTTCGTCTTCGTCAGCGCGGTGGTCGTGTGGGGGAACCAGTAGAACTCGAAATGGTCGGCGGCGCGCACACGCTCGGGCCATTCGTCGAGCACCGCCTCGAGCGGCTCGGGCCGCTCGACGGCATGCAGGACGAATCGGGGCACGAGTTGCAGCGTGACGTCGACGAGCACGCCGAGCGCCCCGAGGCCGAGGCGCACCGCGGGCAGCAGTTCGGGGCGTTCCACCTCGCTCACGGCGAGCATCTCCCCCGTGCCCGTCACGACCGTCGCGGCCACGACCTGGGTCGCGAGCCCTCCGAAGGCGAGCCCGGTGCCGTGCGTGCCGGTCGACGTGGCACCCGCGATCGTCTGCCGATCGATGTCGCCGAGGTTGGGCATCGCGAGGCCGTACGGAGCGAGGAGGTCCGGCAGTTCGTGCAGCGGGGTGCCGGCGGCCAGCCGCACGCGACCGGTCGCGACATCCGCGTCGATCACGCCCGCGAGCTCGGTCAGGTCGAGCTGGACGCCCGGCGCCACGGCGATGCCGGTGAAGCTGTGACCGGCTCCCACCGGTTTGACGGCGAGGCCGGATCGCGCGGCCGCCTGCACCGCGCGCTGCACCGCGGCGGCGCTCGACGGCCGCTCGATTCGGAACGGCCGGACGGCTTCGGTACGGGACCAGTTGCGCCACACCGCGCCGCTCGCCGTCACAGGAACGCCCGCCCTTCGCCGCGATACGTCGGCACGCTGCCGACCGACTGGTCGCCGTCGACGAGCGTGAACGCATCCAGGTGCTCCGAGAGCTCCCCCGACTTCGTGTGGCGGAACCAGATCCGATCGCCGACGCGCAGGCGGCCGGCGGCGGCACCGGTCACGGGCGTCTGCACCTCCCCCGCCGATTCCCGCGCAACCAGCGCGAGGCCCTCCGGCCACACGATCCTCGGCAGCCGGTCGGTGCCCGGCGGGCCGGAGGCGATCCACCCCCCGCCGAGGATGGTCGCATGGCGCGGGCTCGGCGAGCGCACGACATCGAGTCCGAACGCCGCCGCCGGAGCCGGCGTGAAGTGCGCGTAGCCGTCGAAGAGGTGCCCGCCGAGAAGTCCGGAACCCGCCGCGATCTCGGTGATCGAGGCATCCGCCGCCGTGACCTCGAGCGAACCCGTGCCGCCGCCGTTGACGAACTCGAGCTGGGCGTGCTCCTGTACCGCGGCAACGGCTCGGGCACGCCGCTCCACGAGTTCGGGCATCGAGCGGGACTGCATCCAGCGGTGCAGCGCGCCGTCGATGGGCCGACCCTCCGGCCGGTTCAGGATGCCGGCGATCTGCGCCTCGTACGACATCACGCCCACGAGCCGGAAGCCCCGGCGGCGGGCGATGTGCGCGGCGAGCGCGCCCGCGTCGGCCGGATGATGCACCGGCGAGCGGCGTACCCCGAGATGACCGAGCACCGGGGCATGCCATGACGCGTCGAGCTCGAGGCAGACCCGGATCATCTCGCGCGCCCCTGGAGGCACGACCGAATCGATGAAGTCGAGCTGCGCCGCGGAGTCCACCATCAGCGTGATCCGGCTCGCCAGCTCGGCGTCACCGCCGAGTCGCCGGATGCCGCCGCGCTCCGTCGTCGGATATCCCACGAGGAGGTCGTCGACGGTGTCGGCGAGCCACAGCGCCTCGGCGAGCGTGTACGCGAACACCCCGCGGTAACCGGGCTGATCGAGCAGCGCCTCGATGACGCTCCGCACGCGCACCGACTTCGTGGCGATGCGGATCGGCGTCCCCCCGGCACGACGAGCCATGTCGCGGGCGTTGTGCCGCAGCGCGCCGAGGTGCAGGACGCCGACGGGGGCATCGAGCCCCGCGGTGGCGGCCGAGAGCGCCGGCCAGTACCGGCCCGGCTCTCGCCAGGGTGCGGCATCGCCCGTCTGCGCGGCATCGAGGCGCAGTTCGCTCCCCGTCATCAGGGCACGCCCGCGGCGCGCGGGCCGGCGATCGGGCCGAGATCCGTCATCGGACGTCCGCCAATCTCGAGACGGCGTCGGCGGCGGCATGCGCGACCAGGCGTGCGGCGTCATCGTCGCGATCGACGAGCCAGGTGAGGGTGAGCCCGTCGGTGAACGCGACGAGGACCCGGGCGACCTGCGCTGCGGGCACGCGCCAGTCCGCCCCGGCGAGGCCTGCAGCACGCTCGAGCGAGCGCTCGGCGAGCTCGGCGTAGCGGGCGTACTGCTGCACGGCGAGCGGATGCCGCTCGGGCGAGCGCAGGGCGTACTGGGTCAACTCGAGCATCGCCTGCTCGTGCTCGGGGTCGGACCTGAGGTGCTCGAAGTACCGGAGGAGGCCCGCCTCGATCACCTCGGCGAGATCCCCGTCCGGCACCAGCTCGGGCAGCACGGCCTGCTGCTCGCGGCCGACGACCGTCGTGATGAGCTCGTCGATCAGTTCGTCCCGCGACGCGAACGCGTAGTGGAAGCTCGCCAACGACATGCCGGCCTCGGCGACGATCGCGCGAGTCGTCGCCTGGGCGATCCCGTGCCGTGACACGACGCGAAGCGCGGCGTCGACGAGTGCCCGCCGGCGTTCGAGCGCGGGGATGCGGGACACTCGGCTCCTCTCGACACCGTCGACGACGAAGTGGGGCGATCGTCCCAGTCGCACCAGTATGTCGCAGCGGCGACGACGGCGCATCCGGCACCGGTACGCTCGCACCATGCGCCTCGGGGTACTCGACGTCGGTTCCAACACCGTGCACCTGCTCGTGGTCGAGGCCCACCCCGGTGCCCGACCGATTCCGACGGCATCGCACAAGTCGGTCCTCCGCCTCATGCGGTACCTCGAGGAGGGCGCGATCAACGACGAGGGCGTCACGGCGATCCTCGAGGCGGTCGGCGACGCGGCGGACGCCGCGCGCGAGGCCGGGATCGACGAGCTGCTCTCGTTCGCGACCTCCGCCATCCGCGATGCGACGAACGGCGAGGAGGTGCTCGAGCGCGTCGCCCGCGAGACGGGCGTCGAACTGCAGGTGCTCTCCGGCGACGACGAAGCGCGGCTCACCTTCCTCGCCGTACGACGCTGGTACGGATGGTCTGCGGACCGGATCCTGCTCTTCGACATCGGCGGCGGCTCCCTCGAACTCGCGCAGGGCATCGACGAGGTGCCGGACGTCGCCCGCTCGGTTCCTCTCGGAGCCGGGCGATCGACGATCGCCTTCCTCCCCGACGATCCGCCCTCGGCCGAGCAGGTCTCGCAGCTGCGGGAGCACGCTCGGAAGGTGCTCGCCAAGGCGGTCAAGCCGTTCCGCGACCTGCCGGCGCCCGACCACGTCGTCGGCTCCTCCAAGACGATCCGCTCGCTCGCGAAGCTCGCCGGTGACGTCGAGGAGGGCTTGGGCTCGAGCGAGCGGATCGTGCTGAGCCGACGGGCGCTCGACGACTGGACGCCGAGGCTCGCGAAGATCCCGGCCGACGCCCGGCCGGCGCTGCCCGGGATCACGGCCGACCGCACCTTCCAGATCGTGGCCGGCGCCGTGGTGCTCTCCGAGGCGATGCGGGCCTTCGAGGTGGAGGAGCTCGAGGTGTCGCCATGGGCCCTTCGCGAGGGGCTCATCCTGCGTCGCATCGACCACCTGTCGTAGCACCTGGCCGGGTGCCGAGCGCACCGATGCGTCCCATCCGCTGCTCCGCCATCGGTCAGGATCGGAGAAGTACCAGGCCGTGGCGTCCGCATACCCTGAGATCGCGACGCGGGAGCCGCGTCGCCGACGACGACCGGAAGGGGAACACCACGATGGCCAAGACCGACGCGAGCGGTGGGCTGAGCAAGGAGGAGCGGGACGCGGTCAAGCAGCGGGCCAAGGAGCTGCGCGAGCAGGAGAAGGCCGGCAAGAACCGGGCGGCGGGCGAGAAGGCGGTCGCCGAGGCGATCGCCGCGCTGGAACCCGACGACAGGGAGCTGGCCGAAGGGCTGCACCGCGCCGTGACGCACGTGGCGCCCGACCTCGTTCCCAAGACGTACTACGGCATGCCCGGCTACGCGAACGCCGAGGGGAAGATCGTCGTGTTCATCCAGCCGGCGAAGAAGTTCTCGACGCGGTACGCGACCATCGGGTTCGAGGACAGGGCCGCCCTCGACGAGGGTGACATGTGGCCCGTCGGCTTCGCGGTGCGCTCGTGGACGCCCGAAGTGGAGCAGAACGTGATCGAGCTCGTTCGCAGGGCGGTGGGCTGAAGCGCGTCCG
>JAPSJU010000143.1 GCA_031178025.1 Agromyces sp.
TCGAGGTACTCGGGGGTGCGGTACTCGTCTTCGCTGGAGAGGTCGAACGAGACGAGCGAGGGGCCGCCCGCGAGCTTGGGCAGTTCGCGCTCGCTGCGCGAGTAGACGCTCGAGTGCACGAGGTCGAAGCCGCCGACGTAGTCGAGCAGCGCGTCGTCGAGCTCGAGCGGCGCGCGCACGGTCACGCCGCCGCCGTTCCAGCCGAGGAAGGTGCGCTCGCCGTGCTCCACGCGCAGCGTGGACACGCCGCTCTCCCCGGAGCGGACGACGGTCCTCGACACGTCGACGCCCTCGGCGTCGATCGATGCCGCCAGGAAAGCGCCCGCGGCGTCGTCGCCGAACACGCCGAGGTAGGCCGCCTCCGCGCCGAGGCGCCTGGCGAACACCGCGACGTTCACGCAGTTGCCGCCGGGATAGTCGAGTCCGCGGTCGAGGAAGCGATCGACGATGTTGTCGCCGAAGCCGAGTACGCGCATGGCAGTCTCCTGGGGTCGGTGACGGATGCCCCGCGCCGGAACCGAGCGGCCGGCACGGGGCATCCGTGGATCTGGATCAGTACTCGACGACGCGGTAGTACCGGCGCAGGTCGAGCGAGTGGTTGCGCACGCGCTCGAGGTGCTTCGAGACCCGGCTCATGACGGTGTCGAGCACGAGCGGCGCGAGCAGGCCGCGGAACTCGGCGCTGATCCCGTCGAGCGGGTAGTCGCGGGTGTCGAACACCGTGACATCCTTGGAGACCTTCTTCGCGAACCGCTCCACGCGGTCGGTGAGGGCGCGGGTCTCGTCCTCGCCCTGGAAGACGATGACGCTCGTGTCCTCCTCGAGCAGCTCGAGGGAGCCGTGGAAGAACTCGGCACTGTGCACGCGCGTCGTGCGGAGCCACTGCATCTCCTCGAGGATGCACATCGAGTACAGGTACGTGAAGCCCCAGAGGTTCCCGCCACCGACGAGGAAGTGGTAGTCGGTCTCGGCGTGCGCCTCGGCGAAGGCGGATGCCGCAGGCTCCGCCTGCTCCGCCACCCTCACGAGCACGTCCGGCAGCGCGGCGAGCTCGTCGGCGAACCGCTCGTAGCCGTCGAATTCCCCGCGCACCGACAGGAGGCGCGTCATGAAGAGCAGCAGCTGCGTGTCGAACGGCCAGGTCTTCGGCTCGGAGACGAGCGCGATGTCGACGGCCTGGGCGATGGGCGACTCGGGGTAGCCGGTGAAGGCGATCGTGGTCACGCCGCGCGCCTTGCAGTACTCGATGGCCCGCAGGCTGTCGTCGGTCGTGCCCGACACGGACGTGAAGATGGCGACGGAGTCCGAGCCGAGCGAGGCGTCGCCCGATTCGATCAACTCGGCCGCGATGACGCTGCGCACCGGGAGGGTCGTGCTGCGGCGGGCGAGGTGCTCGTACGGCCACATCGCGGCGTACGTGCCGCCCGCGCCGATGAGGAACAGGTTGGCGAAGCCCTCGGACTGGAGGCGGTCGACGACGTCCTCGATCTGCGGACGAAGCGCGACGGCGCTGGCCGTCTGCGCACGGAACGTCGTCTCGTCGAAGCCGAGGATGGTGGTCTCGAGCATGGTGGTCCTTTCGAAGCGCGGGGCCGGTCGGCGACCGGCGTTCTGGTACCGGTATCAGGTGGGGATCATGCTGACATACCGGTCATGGGCCGTCAACCGAACGGCGGGGAGCACCCATCATCCGTCACCCCCTTTCTGGCACCTGATCCGGTGTTTTCTTGCAGCAAATCGATTCGCTCGACCGCGCGTCGTGTTTCAGCCTGATTGCGATCCGAGGTCGTCGAAAGAAAACTCTGGTACCGGTATCAGATTCTGTGTAGAGTCGGTCCCCACCACGCAGTACGTGTCACAGAGATCCGATGGCGGATCGATCGGAGCATCCCCCTCCGGTCTGGTCCGGCCTCATTCCGAGTCGAAGGAAGACCATGCACGCACAGAGAATCACCGCACTCACCGCGCTCGCGGCGGCATCGGCCCTCGCGCTGGCCGGCTGCGCCGGGGGCAGCGCCGCTCCCGCCGCCGACGTCACCGCCGAGCCCGAGTACTCCGGCACGCTCAGCATCCTCACGAAGTTCGGCGGCGACCCGCTCGGCCCCTACTTCGAGAACCTGGCCGCCGAGTACGAGGAGCTCCACCCGGAGGTCACGGTCGAACTCATCCAGGAGACCGACCAGAGCGTCAAGGACAAGACGAAGACGCTCACCGCCTCGGGCGCCCTTCCCGACATCTACTTCACCTGGACGGGCAACTGGGCCGAGAACTTCATCAACGGCGGCCTCGCCGCCGACCTCACCGACGTCATCGGTCCCGACACCGAGTGGGGCCAGAACTTCGGCGAGGCCTCGCTCAGCGCGTTCCAGGTCGACGGCAAGTACTACGGCATCCCCCTCTACAACAACGGCAAGTTCATGGGGTACAACACGGCGATCTTCGACGAGGTCGGACTCGACGTGCCGACGACCTTCGAGGAACTCATCGAGAGCTGCGCCCCCATCCGGGCGGCGGGGTACGAGCCGATCGCCTTCGGCAACAAGGACGGCTGGCCGGCGCTGCACTACCTGCAGCAGCTCTTCGCCTACAACGTGCCGAGCGACGTGCTGCACGACGACTTCTCACCGGAGACCGCGACGCTCGACCACGAGGGCTACCTCGCGTCGCTCGAGCAGTTCAAGACCCTCGTCGACGAGTGCACCGACACGGGCACCGGCACGAACGGCGTGCTCTACACGACGGCGCAGGAGGCGCTCGCCGGCGGGCGCGCGGCCATGTACTACCAGGAGATCCTCGAGTTCGACACGGTCACGGCCGAGGGCAACGCCCTGACGCCCGAGACCTTCGGCCTCTTCCAGCTTCCGGTCCCCGAGGGCGCCGAAGGCGAGCCGGGGATCATCGAGGGTGCACCCGAGGGCTACCTCATCAACGCCAAGTCGCCGCGCGCCGCACTGGCCGTGGACTTCATGAAGTTCGCGACGACGCTCGAGAACGCGACCACGCTCTCGTCTCCGCCGTACGGCCAGCCGAGCACCGTCGTCGGCGCGGTCACCCCCGAGACGTCGAGCGTCGCCGTCTACGAGGGCATCACGAAGGTGAATGAGGCATCCGGCCTCGTCATCTGGCTCGACACCGTGACCGTTCCCGAGGTCGCCGACGCATGGCTCGCGGGCGGAGAGGCGCTCATCAGCGGCGGCTCGACCCCGGAGGACGTGCTGGAGAGCGTGCGGAATGCTTCTGACGCAGCCAAGTAAGCCCGTGGAGGGGGCGACGGCGGCACTCACCGCCGCCGCCCCACCCCCGCGCACGCCGAGACGCCGAGGCGCCCGGCGCCTGGTCGGCCTCAGCTGGATCATGCCGGCGGTCGTCGTGCTCGCCGTGTTCGTCTACCTTCCGCTCGTGCAGAACCTCGGGTTCTCCACGATCGAGTGGGACATCTACAGCGGCAGCCAGGTCTTCATCGGCGCCGACAACTACGTGAAGCTCGCGGGCGACCCGATCTTCTGGTCGTCGCTCGGCAACAACGTGCTCTACGCGGTGATCTCGCTCGCCGTGCAGGTGTTCGGGGCGATCGCCCTCGCGGCGGTCATCGAGAGCATCCGCAGCGACCGGTGGCGTCGCGGCCTGCGCGCCGTCTACTTCATCCCCTCCGCGATCTCGCTCACCGTCGCCGGCCTCCTCTTCTACTTCATCTACGAACCCAACCTCGGCCTGCTCAACCACCTGCTCGACGGCATCGGCCTCGGCGCATGGGCGCAGCCCTGGCTCGGGCAGGAGAGCACCGCGATGATCGCGATCATCGTGATGAGCCAGTGGCAGGGCTTCGGATACTCGACGCTGCTCTTCGCCGTCGCGATCCAGCGCATCCCCTCCGAGCTCTACGAGGCGGCATCGATCGACGGGATCGGGCCGGTGCGGCGGTTCTTCACCATCACCCTTCCCCTCGTGCGCGAGATGACGGGCCTCATGATCATCGTGACGATCTCGGGAGCGTTCCAGGTGTTCAACGAGGTCATGGTCATGACCTCGGGCGGGCCCAACAACTCGACGCAGGTGCTCGGCACGTGGCTCTACCGCAACGGCTTCGTGCGCAACGACTTCGGCTACGCCGCCGCGATCGCCACCGTCATCTTCGTCGTCACCCTCGGCATCGCGCTCGTGCAGCTCTGGATCAACCGTCGCAGAAGGGTGGAATGGTGACTCGCCTCTCGTTCGCCGGCGTCATCGGCCGCGTCTTCATCTGGAGCTTCCTGCTCTGCCTCGTCGTGGTCGTCGTGTACCCGCTCACCTGGATGGTGCTGAACGGCTTCAAGACGAACACCGAGCTGTTCGGCAATCCGTTCGCGCTGCCGCTCCAATGGGACTGGGGCAACTACGCGGCCGCCTGGAACCGCGGCGTCAGCAACTACCTCACGACCAGCATCCTCGTGACGGTGACGTCGACGATCGCGACGGTGTTCATCAGCGCCTGGGCGGCGTACGGCCTCACCCGCGTCGACATCCCCTTCAGTCGCACGTGGTCGACCATCATCCTCGGCGGCCTCATGCTCGCGCCGACCGTCGCGCTCGTGCCGCTCGTGAAGATGTTCCAGTCGATGGGGCTCTACAACACGTTCTGGGCGCTGCTCATCCTCTACACCGCATTCCGGATCCCCTTCACGACCTTCCTCATCCGGGCGTACATGATCGACCTGCCTCGCGAGGTCGACGAGGCCGCCGAGGTGGACGGCGCGAGCCGGTGGACGGCGTTCTGGCGCATCATCCTGCCGATGTGCAAGCCGATCATCATCTCGACGATCATCCTGCACATCCTCTTCGCGTGGAACGAGTACCTCTTCGCGATGGTCTTCACGAGCGGCACCGACGTGCAGACCCTGCCGGTCGGGCTCACGAGCCTCATGAGCAAGCACGGCACCGACTACCCCGTGGTGTTCGCCGGCATGGTCATCGCCGCGCTGCCGGTGGTCGTGCTCTTCTTCGCGTGCCAGCGCTACTTCATCAAGGGACTCGCCGACGGGATCGGCAAATGAGCGGCGTCGTGCCGCGGAACGGAGACCACCGGTGACCATCACCCTCGACCAGATCACGGGCTCGAACTTCTCGTACCAGCACCTGCCGTTCGAGCGATTCCTCGACGACATGGTCGACCTCGGCCGCGAGCGCGTCGAGCTGTGGGGCATCGCGCCGCAGCTGCACATCCCGCAGCTGAGCGTGGAGGAGGCGCGCGGCATCCGTCGCCGCATCGGCGAGCGCGGCCTCGCCGTGCACTGCCTGACGCCCGAGCAGGTGATCTACCCGGTCAACGTCGCGTCGCCCTCCCGATGGCTGCGTGAGTCGAGCATCGCGATGTTCCGTCGCGCGGCCGAGCTCTGCGTGGAGTTCGAGGCGCCCATGCTCTTCCTGACGCCGGGCCGCGGCTTCGAGGACGAGCCGGCGGATGCCGCGTGGCGGCGCTCCGTCGACGCGATCGGGGAGATCGCGGCGTACGCCGACACGCTCGGTGTCGCGTGCGTGCTCGAGCCCCTGCAGCGCGTGGAGTCGAACCTCGTCAACGACGCCGTCACCCTCGCGCGGATGCTCGACGAGATCGCCGCACCGAACCTGGGCGCCGCGCTCGACACCGTCGCGATGGCCACCGCCGGCGACACGGTCGACGGCTACTTCGCCGCCCTCGGCGACCGCGTGCGCCACGTGCACCTCATCGACGGCAGGCCGAACGGGCATCTCGCCTGGGGCGACGG
>JAPSJU010000144.1 GCA_031178025.1 Agromyces sp.
GTGGACATGCTCGTGATCGACACCGCTCACGGCCACCAGGAGGGGATGCTCCGTGCCGTCTCGACCGTTCGTGGGCTCGACCTCGGGCTGCCGATCGTGGCAGGCAACGTCGTCACGGCCGACGCCGTCGCGGACCTCGTCGGCGCGGGTGCCGATGTGGTCAAGGTGGGCGTCGGGCCGGGCGCGATGTGCACGACCCGCATGATGACGGCGGTCGGACGGCCGCAGTTCTCCGCCGTGCTCGAGACCGCCGAGGCCGCACGGGGACTCGGCGCAACGGTGTGGGCCGATGGCGGCGTGCGCTACCCCCGTGACGTGGCCCTCGCGCTCGCTGCCGGCGCGGCATCCGTCATGATCGGCTCGTGGTTCGCCGGGACGATCGAGGCGCCGGGCGCCCTGCGACGCGACGCATCCGGACGGGTGTTCAAGGAGAGCTGGGGCATGGCGTCCACCAAGGCGGTGCGCGAGCGGTTCGACCGGCTCTCGCCCTACGAGCTCGCCCGCAAGGAACTCTTCGCCGAGGGGATCTCCTCGTCGTCCATCTACCTCGACCCGCTGCGGCCCTCGCTCGAGGACCTGCTCGACATGATCACGTCGGGCGTGCGGAGCTCGTTCACCTACGCCGGTGCGCGCTCGATCGCGGAGTTCCGGGAGCGTGCACTCGTGGGCATCCAGTCCGCCGCGGGCTACGAGGAGGGGAAGGCGCTGCCGGTCAGCTGGTAGCCGTCACCCGACGTGCGGACACGCGTCGGGGCACCGGCTCGGGGCCCGGCGCAGCCGCCGATATACTGGATCGACCATGGACGATCCCCCCTCTGCGAATACGCCCGGCCATAGACCCTCGCCCGTGACCGAACGGGGTGGTGGGGATGTCTGAGTGGTTCCTCCTCGGCATCGGACTCCTCCTCACGATCGGCACGGGCTTGTTCGTTGCGAGCGAGTTCGCGCTCGTCAACCTGGATCGCGCCGAGCTCGAGGCCAGACGGGGACGCGGCGAGAGCCGGCTCAGCCTCACGATCTCCGCGCTGAAGATCACGTCGACGCACCTGTCGAGCGCGCAGCTCGGCATCACCCTGACGACGCTGCTCACCGGCTACACCATGGAGCCGGCGATCAGTTCCCTGCTCGCGGAGCCGCTCGCCGCGATCGGCCTGCCGCAGGGGCTCGTGCGCCCGGTCGGCGCCACCACCGCCATCGTCGCCGCGACGCTCCTGTCGATGGTGCTCGGCGAACTGGTGCCGAAGAACTTCGCGCTCGCGCTGCCGAGGCACACGGCGATCGTCGTGATGCCCTTCCAGGCCGCGTTCACGTGGATCTTCCGCCCCGCTGTCTCCCTGCTCAACGGAAGTGCCAATTCGCTGCTGCGTTCCGTCGGGATCGAGCCGAAGGAGGAGCTCTCGGGCGCCCGCTCCGCGGAGGAGCTCTCCTCGCTCGTCCGCCGCTCGGCGAGCGCCGGACTGCTGGAGGAGGACACGGCGACGCTGCTCGGTCGCACCCTCCGGTTCGCCG
The DNA here is from genome assembly GCA_031178025.1 of Agromyces sp. Lineage (GTDB taxonomy): Bacteria > Actinomycetota > Actinomycetes > Actinomycetales > Microbacteriaceae > Agromyces. Next base: position 1,510 of record JAPSJU010000144.1, read on the forward strand.
ACCATGACGCCTCCGACGTCATGACGCCGCGTCCCTCGGTCGCCGCGGTGCAGCGACTCGAACCCGCCGAGGCGGTCCTCGAGCTCGCGCGCACGACGGGGTTCTCGCGCTTCCCGGTCTACGACGAGAACCTCGACGACATCGTCGGATTCGTGCATGTCAAGCAGGCCGTCGCCGTCCCGCGCGAGCGGCGGTCGGAGGTCCCCGCGTCGGCCCTGCAGTCCGACGCGCTCCGCGTGCCCGAGACCATGAAGCTCGGCACGCTCCTCGGCGAGCTGCGCGGCCGCGGCTTCCAGATGGCGGTCGTCGTCGACGAGTACGGCGGCACCGCGGGGGTCGCGACCCTGGAGGACCTGGTGGAGGAGCTCGTCGGCGAGGTCGCCGACGAGCATGATCGCACCCGCGCGGGCATCGTGCGGCGCGGCGATGAGGTGAGCTTCCCCGGCATCCTCCGACCGGACGAGCTCCTCGACCGCACCGGTATCCGGGTGCCGGAGAACGGCGACTACGAGACGGTGGCCGGGTTCATGATGGCGGAGCTCGGCCGGCTTCCGGTGATGGGCGATGCGGTGCCGATCGACGACGGCACGCTCGTCGTCCAGCGACTCGACGGGCGCAGGATCGATCGCGTGCGCTTCGTGCCGGATCCGGCACCGGTGTCCGCCGGACTCGAGGGGGAGACCCGATGAGCGACTGGCTGGGCATCTTCTGGCTGTTCGTGCTGCTCGCGGGGAACGCCTTCTTCGTCGGCGCCGAGTTCGCGGTGATCTCGGCGCGCCGTTCGCAGATCGAGCCGCTGGCCGAGGCCGGGAGCCGCAGCGCGAAGACGGCGCTGTGGGCGATGGAGCACGCGACGCTGATGCTGGCGATGAGCCAGCTCGGCATCACCGTCTGCTCCCTGCTGATCCTGAACGTGTCGGAGCCGGCGATCCACCACCTGCTGGAGGTGCCGCTGCATCTCACCGGCTGGTCGGAGGGCGTCGTCTCCACGGTCGCCTTCATCGTGACGCTCGTGCTCGTCTCCTACCTGCACGTCGTGTTCGGCGAGATGGTGCCGAAGAACCTGTCGTTCTCAATACCCGATCGTGCGGTGCTGCTGCTCGCGCCGCCGCTCGTGCTGCTCGCGCGGTTCTTCCGGCCGATCATCGTCGCGCTCAATGCCACGGCGAACGGGGTGCTCCGGCTCGTGGGGGTCGAGCCGAAGAGCGAGGCCACCTCGACGTACACGCTCGAAGAGGTGCAGACGATCGTGAACCAGTCGCGGCGCGAGGGAGTGCTGCATGACGCGAGCGGCACCCTCACGGCGGCGTTCGAGTTCACGACCAAGCGGGTGACGGATGTCGCCGTGCCGACGTCCGAACTCGTGAGCCTGCCGCCGTCTGCGACGCCGGGCGACGTCGAACGGGCCGTGGCGCGGCACGGCTTCTCCCGCTACGTGATCCTCGGCCACGACGGCGACCCCGACGGATACGTGCACCTGAAGGACGTCATCGACCTCGACGACGACGAGCTCGACGAGCCGCTGCCGGGCAAGCGCGTGCGCCGTCTCATCTCGATCTACGAGGGCACCGAGCTCGAGGATGCCCTCGCGACCATGCGTCGGCTCGGCACGCACGTCGCCCGAACCTTCGATGAGAGCGGCACGACGACCGGGGTCATCTTCCTCGAGGACATCATCGAAGAGCTCGTCGGCGAGGTGCAGGACGCGACCCGTCGCGGGTGACGCGGCGCCCGGACGGGGGCCTGCCGACCACGGGACGGGAGGCCTAGAATGCAGTCGTCCGTCAAGAAAACGAGGTGGTCTCATGTTCGAGAATTCCGTGGGAACGGCGGTCCTCGCCGCATCCGATCTCTCCCGCGCCGTCACGTTCTGGCACGACATGTTCGGGCTGGATCCGGTGCGCACGGACGAGACCGGTGCGACCTACGTCATCGGCGGCGTTCCCGTGCTGATCTACGAGTCGGAGTTCGCAGGAACGGCGAAGAACACCGCGTTCGGCATCATGACCGACGATCTCGACCGCGACATGGCGGAACTGCGCGCGAGGGGCGTGACGTTCAACGAGTACGACATGCCCGGGGTCAAGACGGTCGACGGCATCGCCGAGATCAGCGGCGAGCGGGGAGCCTGGTTCACCGACAGCGAGGGGAACATCATCGCCATCGGCGAACCGGCGGGAGACGGCCTCGAATGGGTCAGGTCCCTCCTGGGAGCCCGGCCCTGATGGGCCCGCTCCGCTGACGAGGTCGGTCACCACTCGCCGTGGTCGGCCTCCGGTCTGGCGCGAAGGTACGGCGTCGGCCACATCGACGTTCCCGCGCCGAGCTCGTATGCGGCTCGCAGGGCGAAGTGCGGGTCGCGCATCATGGCCTTGCCGAACATGACGGCGTCGACGGCGCCCGAGGCGACGAGGTCCTCGGCCTGGCGAGGCATCGTGATGCGCCCGACCGCCGAGACCCGCACGTCGCCGTGCTCGCCGACGTACTCGGCGAGGTGGGCCTGGTAACCCGGTCCGACGGGGATCTTCGCGTGCCGCACGAGACCACCGGTCGAGACGTCGAAGAAGTCGGCGCCGGCCTCCTCCGCCCACCGCGCCACCGTGGCCGTCTGGGCTTCGTCCCACCCGCCCTCGACCCAGTCGGTGGCCGAGAACCGGACGAACAGCGGCATCTGCTCGCCGATCTCGGCCCGGACGGTGCGCACGAGCTCGATGAGCAGGCGCGCGCGGTTCTCGAGATCGCCGCCCCAGCGATCGGTGCGCAGGTTCGACAGCGGGGAGAGGAACTGGTGCACGAGGTAGCCGTGCGCGGCGTGGATCTCCACGACGTCGAAACCCGCCGCCACGGCCCGCCGCGCCGCCGCCCGGAAGTCCTCGATGATCCGGAGGATGCCCGCCTCGTCGAGCGCGACGGGCTCGCGGAGGCCGTCGAACGCGACAGCCGACGCCGAGACGGTCTGCCAGCCGCCCTCGTCGAGGGGCTGCGAGCCGTCGCGGCGCACCGTCTCGGGCCAGACCGAGGCCTTGCGACCCGCATGTGCGAGCTGGATGCCGGATGCGGCACCCTGCGACCGGATGAAGTCGGTGATGCGGCGCCACCCCTCGAGCTGCGCCTCGTTCCACAGCCCGGTGTCGTAGTCGGAGATGCGTCCTTCCGGATTGACCGCGGTCGCCTCGGCGACCACGAGGCCGGCACCGCCGGCGGCCATCGCGCCCAGGTGCACGAGGTGCCAGTCGTGCGGCACGCCATCTCGGGCCGTGACCGAATACTGGCAGAGCGGCGGCACCCAGACGCGGTTGCGGATCGTGAGCCCCCGGATGGTGATGGGGCGGAAGAGGGCGGGACCGGCGTCGCGCTCCTCCGAAGCGCCCGCCGCGGCAGCCGGCTGCATGGGAACGGCGGCCATCAGGCGAGCGCCCGGAGCCATGCATGCAGCGTGGCCGCGTCCGTGAAGACATGGCCGCCGCCGCCGACGGCGATCGCACCCTCCACGTTCTCGGACCTGTTGTCGACGAAGAGGAACTCGTCGGGCGTGATCCCCAGTTCGTCGATCACCCGTTCGTAGATGGCGGGATCGGGCTTCACGAGCCCGAGCTCGCCGCTGACGAAGACCCGATCGAAGAGCGGTGCGAAGGAGCCCGAACGGAGCCAGCCCGAGAAGTCGGGTCCGGCGTTGGAGAGCAGGGCGAGCCTGGTTCCGCCCTCGGCGAGCGCGTGCAGCACCGCGAGGGTGCTCGGGTCGAGGCACAGCCAGCCGCGATGGTCGATGGCCCACAGCTCGTGCACGTCGATGGCACTCCAGTCGGCCCCGACGTCGGCGCCGACTCGAGCCCAGTACTCGGCGATCGACGCCGTGCCCTGATCGAGGTCGTTGCGGTGCGCCCAGTACGCGCCCCAGAACGACTCGGCGGGGACGCCCGCCCGAGCCAGCAGCGCCGCCCGGTCGGACGGGCTGGGTTCACGGGAGATCACCTCTCCGTAGTCGAACACGACGACACGAGGAGCGAGTGCGATGGGGGCGAGGGCTGTCGGAGGCATCCACCCCAACCTATCGTTGGACCATGACAGCGGGGTGGCGCGAGTGGACGGCCGAGGATGCGGCGCGATGGGTCGCCGCACCGCAGCCGGAGGACGACAAGTACCGGCGCGGCGTCCTCGGCGTCGTGACGGGATCGCACGAGTACCCGGG
>JAPSJU010000145.1 GCA_031178025.1 Agromyces sp.
TCGTTCGCATAGGCGCGGAGCTCGTCGTGGTCGCGCGAACGATGCACGACGACCGCGGCGACCGGGTCGCCCGCCGAGGAGACGTGGGTGCGGGCGCCGTCGAGGTACCAGGCGACCGCGGTGTGCGAGCGGAGCAGGATGGATTCCGCTCCCCGGTGCGCGAGCAGGGCGAGGACGCGCTCGCGCTTCGCCGAGCGGTCGGAGCCCGCGCCGACGAGGTCCTCGCGACTCATGCGTCCCCGCCCTTCGCGACGACCGCCGCGGTGCTCTCGCGAACCTCGAGGCGCGGACGGTACAGCACGGTGTGCTCGACGGGGCCCCCGGCGATGAGCGTGCGCAGCCGACCCCACACCTGCGCGCCGAGCTCGTCGCGCGGCACCGACATGCTCGTGAGCCGTGGCGTGGCGAAGCGCGCCATCGGCACGTCGTCGAAGCCCGCGACGGCGAGCTCCGCGGGCACGTCGACGCCGAGCTCCCGCAGGCGGGTCATGAGTCCGAGCGCGACGAGGTCGTTGAAGGCGATGACCGCGGTGGCGCCCCGCTCGCGGGCGTCGAGCACCGACCGAGCCGCGTCGTACCCGTCGTCGAGTCGCGAACCGCCCGGAAGCACCTCGATGTGCACGTCCGGATCCGCGGCGGCCGCCTCCTCGACGCCCCGACGGCGCTCGGCGTTCGAGGCGCTCGCCTCCGGGCCGCTCACGTAGGCGAGGCGTCGGTGACCGAGCTTCGTGAGGTGCTCGACGAGGTCGCGGATGCCGCGGCCGTAGTCGACCCCCACGATCGGCACCTCGGCGCCGGGCAGCTGCCGGTTGACCACGACGACGGGGGCGACGCGCGCGACGAGGCGGCGCAACTGCGCCTCGGGCATGCGCGGCGCGCAGAGCACGAGCGCGTCGCATCGATGGCGGGCCTCGATCGCCGTCGCCTCCTCCTCCTCGATGCGCTCCGCCGTGTCGGCGACGAGCACGCGGTAGCCGTCGCCGGCCGCCGCGCGGCTGAGGCCCTTGAGGATGCCCTGGAAGAGCGGGTTCTCGAGATCGGGCACGACCATCGCGACGGTGTGGTTGCGGCCGTGCACGAGGCTGCGGGCGGCGACGCTCGGAGCGTAGCCGAGCGCGGCGATCGCGGACTGGACGCTGCGCACGATCACCGGATCGACGGAGCGCTTCCCGTTCAGGACCCGCGACACCGAGGCCTGCGACACCCCGGCCCGCGCCGCCACATCGGCGATGGTGACGGCCCCTCGGCGCTCTCGCATGCCTGCCTCCTCTCGTCCGCCCGACGCGGCTCGACGACCTCGACCGCGTGATCCTCGTCGGTCCGATCGTTCGGGCCGCCGCGCGGGAAACCGGTTCCTCAGTGTAGCCATCGAGTTGCTCGGGTCATCCCGCTCCGCGTAGGCTCGTCGTGAGAAAGCGGTTTCTCATGGAGGGCAGGAGCGCGGATGCGAGTGGTCGTCACAGGGTCGTCGGGACGGCTCGGCCGCACCCTCTGCGCGGGCCTGGCCGCATCCGGCCACGAGATCATCGGCGCCGACCGCGCGCCTGCGGGGCTTCCCGGCGTGGACGAGCGCTCGGTCGACCTCCTGCGCGACGACGCCGCCGAGCGGCTCATCGACGACGTGCGCCCTGACGCCGTGGTGCACCTCGCCGGCATCGCCGTGCCGTTCAGCGCACCGGAGCGCGAGATCCTGCTGACGAACACGGCCCTCGCCGACGCCGTCCTCGCCGCTGCAGCCGGCGCCGGCGTCTCGCGCGTGCTCGCCGCGAGCAGCCCGACGGTCATCGGCTATGGACCGCGTGCCTGGCGGGCGAGCGCCGTGCCGATCGACGAACGCCACCCCCGAGAGCCGGCGAACGCCTACGCCCTGTCGAAGCTCGTGATCGAGGAGTCGGTGCGCAGGTACTCGCGCTCGGCCGCCGGCGCCTACGGCTTCTTCCGACCGTGCTACGTGGTCTCCCCCGAGGAGTGGGCCGGCGCGCCGACCCAGCAGGGTCACACGATGCGCGAACGGCTCGACGACCCGGCGCTCGCCGCGGTGAGCCTCTTCAACTACCTCGACGCCCGTGACGCGGCATCCTTCGCCGATGCCTGGCTGGCCGCCCCGGAGCACCTCATCGACGGCGAGGGCTTCTTCGTCGGCGCGGCCGACGCCCTCGCACGACGGCCGGTCGCCGAGCTGTGGCGCGCTCACGCCCCGGGGCTCGGGGCGGGCGCCGACGCGCTCACCGGCTCCCAGCCCGTCTTCGCGATCGGCAAGGCCGAGCACGTGCTCGGCTGGCGACCCGAGCGCAGCTGGCGCACCGAGCTCGCCACGGCCACGAGCGCCGTCGACGCGGACCCGCTCCTTCCCCCCACCGAATCGAGGGCGTCATGATCGCACCCGCTCCGACGTTCGACGGCGTGCTCTTCTTCCCCGTCACGCCCTTCACGGCAGGCGGCGTCGTCGACCGTGACGTGCTGACCGAGCACGTCACGAGCCGCATGCCGTTCGGGCCGGGCGGGGTGTTCCCGGCATGCGGGACCGGCGAGTTCCACGCCCTCTCCGCGAGCGAGGCGATCGAGGTCGTGCGCACGACCGTCGAGGCGGTGGCCGGCCGCGTGCCCGTCATCGCCGGTGCCGGCGGACCGCTCGGCCATGCGATCGACCTCGCACGAGGTGCCGAGGAAGCGGGTGCCGACGGCCTGCTGCTGCTGCCGCCCTACCTCGTCTCGGGCACCGCCGACGGGCTCGTCGCATGGGTCGACGCCGTGGCGGCGGCATCCGAGCTGCCCGTCATCGTGTACCACCGCGGCACCGCCCGCTACACCCCCGACGCGATCACGCGCCTCGCCGCGAATCCCAAAGTCGTCGGCTTCAAGGACGGGCTCGGCGACATCGGGCTCGCGCAGGAGATCGTGCTCGCCGCCGAGGCGGCCGGCCGCGAACTCGCGTTCTTCAACGGCCTGCTCACCGCCGAGATCAGCCAGGGCGCCTACCGCGGCATCGGCATCCCGCTCTACTCCTCGGCGGCGTTCGCGATGATCCCCGAGCTCGCGTCACGGCATCACCGCGCCTACGTCGACGGCGACGAGGCCACGCGGATGACCCTGCTGCGCGAGTTCTACGCGCCGCTCGTGCGACTCCGCGACGAGACGCCCGGATTCGGCGTCTCGCTCATCAAGGCGGGGTTGCGCCTTCGCGGGCTCGCCGTCGGATCGGTGCGCCCCCCGCTCGTCGATCCGACGGCCGAGCAGGAGTCGCGGCTCGCGGCGCTGCTCGAGCACGGGCTCGCCCTCGCCGCGGACCCCGACGCGGCGGCGGCGCGGTGACCGCGGCGATCCGGAACCTCTCCACGCGCGGCATCCGCGTGCCCCTGATCCGTCCGTGGGGGCCCGACGTGCGCGACCTCTCGCTCGTCGAGGTCGTCGTCGAGGACACGGACGGCGAACGCGGCTACGGCTTCTCGTGGACGCCGTCGATCGGGGCCGCCGCCGTGCAGGCCCATCTCGACCACGACATCGCGAGGTTCGCCATCGGGCGAGACACCGACCCCCGGGCGCTCTGGGACCCGCTCTGGCGCCACCTCCACGAGGGCGGCGGCGGCGGCATCACGACCATCGCGATGGCCGGCCTCGACCTCGCCCTGTGGGACCTGGCCGCCCGCCGGGACGGCACCGGCCTCACCGACCACCTCGGCCGACGCCACGAGCGCGCCGAGGTCTACGGCAGCGGCGTGAACCTGCACTACCCGCTCGACGAGCTCGTCGCGCAGGCCGAGCGCTGGGTCGAATCCGGGTTCGACGCCGTGAAGGTGAAGGTCGGCAGTCCGGACGTCGCCGAGGACGTACGGCGGATCGCGGCCGTGCGGGACGTCATCGGACCGCACCGCCGCCTCATGGTCGACGCGAACCAGCGATGGAGCCTCGACCAGGCCGAACGCGCGATCGGCGAGCTCGGCGCGTTCGATCTCACGTGGATCGAGGAACCGCTGCGCGCCGACGACCTCGCCGGGCACGTCACGCTGCGCGAGCGCGTCGGCGTGCCGATCGCCCTGGGCGAGAACCTCTACACCCGCTACCGCTTCGCCGAGTTCATCGACGCCGGCGCGGTCGACGTGGTGCAGCCGAACATCGTGCGCGTCGGCGGCATCACGCCGTTCCTCCAGATCGCCGCGCTCGCCGCCGACCGGGGTGTGCACCTCGCTCCGCACCTGCTGCTCGAGCTCTCGGCGCAGCTCGTGCTCGCGCTGCCGGGCAACCATCCCGTCGAGTCCGTCGAGGACGCCTCGTTCGAGGCGCTCGGCGCACTCGCCGCGCCGTCGCCGATCACCGTCGAGGGCGCCACGGCGTCCACCACCGGCAGGCCCGGACTCGGCTTAAGATTCTCGAATGACCCGGTGGATGCCGCGGCATCCGCTCTCGGCACGGAGGAAGCATGACCGACACCGTCACGACCACCACGACCATCGACGCACTCGACGAGGCCGCCGCCGCGGCGCGCGACGCCTACGCCGTCACGGTCGCCTCGACGGCCGCCGAACGCGCGGCGTGGCTCACCGCCGCCGCCGACGCGCTCGACGCGGCGGGCCCCGAGCTCATCGGCATCGCCGACGAGGAGTCGCACCTCGGCGCGGCCCGCCTGACGGGCGAGCTCGCCCGCACCACGTCGCAGCTGCGGCTCTTCGCCGAGGCCATCGTCGAGGGGTCCTACCTCGAGGCGACGATCGACCACCCGAACGCCACGACCATCCCGCCCCGGCCGGACCTCCGGCGGATGCTCCGCCCGCTCGGTCCCGTCGCCGTCTTCGGGGCGTCGAACTTCCCCTTCGCGTTCTCCGCAGCGGGCGGCGACACCGCATCGGCGCTCGCCGCGGGCTGCCCGGTCATCGTGAAGGGACACCCCGCCCACCCGCGGCTCTCGCGTCGCACCGCCGAGATCGTCTCGGATGCGCTCGTCGCTGCGGGTGCCCCCGGCGGCATCCTCGGACACGTCGAGGGCCATGACACGGGCATCGCGCTCGTGCAGCATCCCGCGATCCGCGCCGTGGGCTTCACCGGTTCCCTCCACGGCGGTCGCGCCCTCTTCGACCTGGCGTGCGCCCGCCCCGATCCGATCCCGTTCTACGGGGAGCTCAGCGCCGTCAACCCGGTGCTCATCACGCGCGCGGCGCTCGACGCCAGGGCCGACGAGCTCGCGGCGGGCCTCGCGGCCTCGTTCACCCTCGGCGCCGGGCAGTTCTGCACGAACCCGGGCGTCGTGTTCGTGCCGGAGGGATCCGACTTCGCCGAGCGGGTCGCGGCGTCCGTGCCGGATGCCCCGGTGCCGATGCTCACCGACGGCATCGCGTCGGCGTTCGCCGACGGGCTCGCGAGCCTCTCCGCCCGGCCCGACGTGTCGGTCGTCGCGGGCGACCCGGTGCAGCGCGCCGGCATGGGAGCGCCCGTGGTGCTCGCCACCACCACCACCGCGGTGCTCGCCGAACCGGCCGCCCTCCTCACCGAGTGCTTCGGCCCGTCGACCCTCGTCGTCGAGTACGCCGAGGTGGCCGACGCGCTCGACGCCATCCGCGCCATCGGCGGCTCGCTCACGGCGACCGTGCACGCCGAGCCGGGCGAGCAGCTCGGCGACATCCTCGCGGTGCTCACCGA
>JAPSJU010000146.1 GCA_031178025.1 Agromyces sp.
CGGCTCTCCGAGATCGTCGAGGAGGTCGTGTCGGGGACGGACGGCGCCTGGATCGAGCGGAAGCCGGCCGGGCTCGCCCTGCACACACGCCGGCTCCCCTCGAAGACGGGCACGGCGCTGCAGCACGACGCACGTGACCGGGTGGCGGCAGAGCTCCTCGGCATCACCGTGCGCACGGGGAAGGCCGTGCTCGAGTTCGCGGTGCGGTCGAGCGACAAGGGGGAGTCGCTCACACGGCTGCGGCAGCACGTCGGCGCGACGGCCGTCATCTACGTCGGCGACGACGTCACCGACGAGGACGCCTTCGCGGCGCTCGACGACGACGACGTCGGCGTGAAGGTCGGCCAGGGCAAGTCGATCGCGACGCATCGGGTGCGCAGCACCGACGACGTCGCCGAGTTGCTCGAGCGCCTCGCGGATGCGCGCGATGCCGCGCGCGAGGCTGCTTCCCGCTGGCCATAGACTCGAAGGCATGTCGGAGTTCGATCCCAAACCGCGCAGCCGCACCGTCACCGACGGCATCGAAGCCACCACGAGCCGGGGCATGCTGCGTGCCGTCGGCATGGGCGATGCCGACTGGGACAAGCCGCAGATCGGCATCGCGAGCTCGTGGAACGAGATCACGCCGTGCAACCTCTCGCTGGCGCGTCTCGCGCAGGCCGCCAAGGAGGGCGTGCACGGCGGCGGCGGGTATCCGCTCCAGTTCGGCACCGTCTCGGTCTCCGACGGCATCTCCATGGGCCACGAGGGCATGCACTTCTCACTCGTCTCGCGCGAGGTGATCGCCGACTCCGTCGAGGTCGTCATGCAGGCGGAACGCCTCGACGGCTCCGTGCTCCTCGCGGGGTGCGACAAGTCCATCCCGGGCATGCTCATGGCCGCCGCCCGCCTCGACCTCGCGTCGGTGTTCCTCTACGCGGGTTCGATCGCGCCGGGCTGGGTGCGGCTGTCCGACGGCACGGAGAAGGACATCACGATCATCGACTCGTTCGAGGCGGTCGGCGCCGTCAAGGCCGGCACGATGAGCGAGGAGGACGCGAAGCGCATCGAGTGCGCGTTCGCGCCCGGCGAGGGTGCGTGCGGCGGCATGTACACCGCGAACACCATGGCCTCGGTCGCCGAAGCGCTCGGCCTCTCCTTGCCGGGCTCGGCGTCACCGGCATCCGCCGACCGTCGTCGCGACTACTACGCCCACCGCTCGGGCGAAGCGGTCGTGAACCTGCTGAAGCACGGCATCACCGCCCGCCAGATCCTCACCAAGGAGGCCTTCGAGAACGCCATCGCCGTCGGCATGGCGCTCGGCGGCTCGACGAACATCGTGCTGCACCTGCTGGCGATCGCCCGCGAGGCCGACGTCGAGCTCACCCTCGACGACTTCAACCGCATCGGTTCGAAGGTGCCGCACATCGGCGACCTCAAGCCGTTCGGCAAGTACGTGATGAACGACGTCGACCGGCGCGGCGGACTCCCCGTGCTCATGAAGGCCCTGCTCGACGCGGGGCTCATGCACGGCGACGCGCTCACCGTCACCGGCAGGACCCTCGCGGAGAACCTCGCCGAGATGGACATCCCACCGCTCGACGGCGAGGTGCTGCGCACGCTCGACAACCCGATCCACGAGACCGGCGGACTCACGATCCTGCACGGATCACTCGCTCCCGAGGGTGCGGTCGTGAAGACGGCGGGCTTCGACGCCGCCACCTTCGAGGGACCGGCGCGCGTGTTCGAACGCGAGCGCGCGGCGATGGATGCCCTCACCGCGGGAGAGATCGACCATGGCGACGTGGTGGTCATCCGGTACGAGGGACCCAAGGGCGGACCCGGCATGCGCGAGATGCTCGCCATCACCGCGGCCATCAAGGGCGCTGGCCTCGGGAAAGATGTACTACTCTTGACGGACGGTCGATTCTCAGGCGGCACAACCGGCCTCTGCATCGGCCACATAGCACCCGAAGCGGTGGACGCAGGTCCGATCGCATTCGTGCGCGATGGTGATCTGATACGGGTCGATATCGCAGCTCGTTCCATCGACCTACTGGTCGACGATGCCGAGCTGGCTGCTCGCCGTGAAGGCTGGGCTCCGCTTCCTCCGCGCTATACCCGTGGCGTCCTCGCGAAGTACTCGAAGCTCGTGCGTTCCGCCGCCCAGGGCGCGACGACCGGCTGAGCGCTGCGCTCTTCCACACACCGTCTGCACAGAACAGGAACCGAATGACCACGGAATCCAATCCCGTGCCATCGCCCGCGCCGGCATCGTCCGGCGCCTCCATGGAGATCACCGGTGCCGAAGGCGTCGTCCGATCGCTCGAGATGCTCGGCATCACCGATGTCTTCGGGCTGCCCGGCGGCGCCATCCTCCCCGTCTACGACCCGCTGCTCGACAGCCGCAAGCTGCGGCACATCCTCGTCCGGCACGAACAGGGCGCCGGTCATGCGGCCGAGGGGTACGCCTCGTCGAGCGGCAGGCTCGGCGTCGCGATCGCGACATCCGGACCCGGCGCGACGAACCTCGTCACGGCGATCGCCGACGCGCACATGGACTCCGTGCCGATGCTCGCCATCACCGGGCAGGTGTTCTCCAACCTCATGGGTACCGACGCCTTCCAGGAGGCCGACATCGTGGGCATCACGATGCCCATCACGAAGCACTCGTTCCTCGTGAAGCGCCCAGAGGACATCCCCTCCACCATCGCGGCAGCCGCGCACATCGCGACCACCGGGCGCCCCGGTCCCGTGCTCGTCGACATCACCAAGGACGCGCAGCAGGCGAAGTTCACCTTCCGCTGGCCGCCGAAGCTCGACCTCCCCGGCTACCGGCCCATCACGAAGGCCCACGGCAAGCAGGTGACCGCGGCGGCGCAGCTGCTCGCGGAGGCGAAGCGCCCCGTGCTCTACGTCGGCGGCGGCGTCATCCGCTCGAAGGCGTCCGAGGAGCTGCTCGAGCTGGCCGAAGCCACGAACGCCCCGGTCGTGACGACCCTCATGGCGCGCGGCGCGTTCCCGGACTCGCACCAGCAGCACCTCGGCATGCCGGGCATGCACGGCACGGTGCCCGCGGTGATCGCACTGCAGGAGGCCGACCTCCTCGTGGCGCTCGGCTCGCGATTCGACGACCGTGTCACGGGCAAGGCGGCGCTCTTCGCGCCGAATGCCAAGGTCGTGCACGTCGACATCGACCCGGCCGAGATCTCCAAGATCCGCACGGCCGACGTGCCGATCGTCGGTGACCTGAAGGACGTGCTCGTCGACCTCCTCGCCGGCTACCGGCAGGCGACGGCCGCCGCTGTTCCCGACCTCGACGAGTGGTGGGCGACGCTCGACGGGCTGCGCTCGGAGTTCCCCCTCGGCTTCTCGCAGCCGTCCGACGGCCTGCTCGCACCCCAGTACGTCATCCAGCGCATCGGCGAGCTCACCGGGCCGGAAGGCGTCTTCGCCGCGGGCGTCGGCCAGCACCAGATGTGGGCGGCGCAGTTCATCAAGTACGAGCGTCCCAACTCGTGGCTGAACTCCGGCGGTGCGGGCACGATGGGCTACGCGGTCCCCGCCGCGATGGGCGCCAAGGTGGCCCAGCCCGAGCGCCACGTGTGGGCCATCGACGGCGACGGATGCTTCCAGATGACGAACCAGGAGCTCGCGACCTGCACCCTGAACGACATCCCGATCAAGGTCGCGATCATCAACAACTCCTCGCTGGGCATGGTGCGCCAGTGGCAGACGCTCTTCTACGACGGCCGCTACTCGAACACCGACCTGAACACCGGGCACGACTCCGTGCGCGTGCCCGACTTCGTCGCCCTCGCCGAGGCGTACGGCGCCCTCGGCATCCGCGTGACGAAGGAGGAGGAGGTCGACGCGGCGATCAAGCTCGCCCTCGAGACGAACGACCGGCCGGTCGTCATCGACTTCGTCGTCTCGGCCGACGCCATGGTGTGGCCGATGGTGCCGCAGGGCGTGTCGAACAGCTACATCCAGTACGCCCGCGATCACTCGCCGGCCTTCAGCGAGGAGGACTGACCATGTCGACCCACGTGCTCTCCCTCCTCGTCGAGGACAAGCCGGGCCTGCTCACCCGCGTCGCGGGCCTGTTCGCCCGTCGCGGCTTCAACATCGAGTCGCTCGCGGTCGGCCACTCCGAGATCGACGGGCTCTCCCGCATCACGGTCGTCGTCGACGTCGAGGAGCTGCCGCTCGAGCAGGTCACCAAGCAGCTGAACAAGCTCATCAACGTCATCAAGATCGTGGAACTCGACCCGACCCAGTCGGTGCAGCGCGAGCACCTGCTCATCAAGGTGCGTGTCGACAACGCGACCCGCTCGCAGGTGCTCGAAGCGGTGAACCTCTTCCGCGCGCGCGTCGTCGACGTCTCGACCGACGCGCTCGTGATCGAGGTCACGGGCGACTCGGGCAAGACGACCGCGTTCCTGCGCGTGCTCGAGCCCTACGGCATCAAGGAGATCGCCCAGTCGGGCCTCCTCGCGATCGGCCGCGGCGGCAAGTCGATCACCGAGCGCGTCTTCAAGAGCTGACCGGGTCCGGCCGACCGCACCCACGAACTGCACCGAACCACCATCAAGGAGAAAGAACAGCACATGGCTGAGATCTACTACGACAACGACGCCGACCTCTCGCTCATCCAGGGCAAGAAGGTCGCCGTCATCGGCTACGGCTCGCAGGGACACGCGCACGCGCAGAACCTCCGCGACTCGGGCGTCGAGGTCGTCATCGGGCTGAAGGAGGGCTCGAAGTCCACGCCCAAGGCTCAGGAGGCCGGCTTCGAGGTGAAGAGCGTCGCGGATGCCGCGGCCGAGGCCGATGTCATCGTCATCCTCGCGCCCGACCAGTACCAGCGTCACATCTACGCCGAGTCGATCCGCGACAACCTCGCCGAGGGCAAGACCCTCGTCTTCGGCCACGGCTTCAACATCCGCTTCGGGTACATCGAGGCTCCCGAGGGCGTCGACGTCGTCATGGTCGCCCCCAAGGGGCCGGGCCACACGGTGCGCCGCGAGTACGAGGCCGGCCGCGGTGTCCCCGTGATCGTCGCCGTCGAGAAGGACGCCTCGGGCAACGCCTGGCCGCTCGTGCTCTCCTACGCCAAGGCGATCGGCGGCCTGCGCGCCGGCGGCATCAAGACCACGTTCACCGAGGAGACCGAGACCGACCTCTTCGGCGAGCAGGCGGTGCTGTGCGGCGGCGTCTCGCAGCTCGTGCAGTACGGCTTCGAAACCCTCACCGAGGCGGGCTACCAGCCCCAGGTCGCGTACTTCGAGGTGCTCCACGAGCTGAAGCTCATCGTCGACCTCATGTGGGAGGGCGGCATCGCCAAGCAGCGCTGGTCGGTCTCCGACACGGCGGAGTACGGCGACTACGTGTCGGGTCCGCGCGTCATCGACCCGCGGGTGAAGGAGAACATGCAGGCCGTGCTCGCCGACATCCAGTCGGGCGCGTTCGCCGAGCGGTTCATCGCCGACCAGGACAACGGGGCGAAGGAATTCCTCGAACTCCGCGCCAAGGGCGAGGCGCACCCCATCGAGGCCACCGGTCGCGAGCTCCGCAAGCTGTTCGCGTGGAACGCCTCGAACGACGACGACTACGTGGACGGCGAGGTCGCGCGCTGACGCG
>JAPSJU010000147.1 GCA_031178025.1 Agromyces sp.
CGTACCAGCGCGCCGAGGGACGGTACTCCCTCATGCCCGCCATCATCGACGCGCTCGTCACGAGTGGCACGCCGTTCAGCATCCTGACGAAGGGAACGCTGCTGCGGCGCGATCTCCCACGGCTTGCGGACGCGACGTCGCACGTCCCCGTCGACATCGCCATGTCGATCGCCGTCTACGACCACGAACTGCAGCAGTCGGTCGAGCCCGGCACGCCGAGCACGACGGCGCGGCTCGCGACCGTGACCGCCGTGCGAGAGGCGGGTCTCGACTGCACGGTGTTCCTCATGCCGATCCTCCCGTACCTCACCGATACGAGGGCGCACCTCGACGAGGCGCTGCGCCGGGTGAAGGCCGCGGGCGCCACGGGCGTGCTGGTCAGCGCACTGCACCTGAAGCCCGGCGTGAAGCCGTGGTTCATGCAATGGCTCGAGCGGGAACACCCCGAACTCGTCCCCAAGTACCGCTCGATGTACTACGGCAGGAACGCGTACGCCCCCAAGGACTACCGGCGCTGGCTCGGGCAGCGGGTCGCTCCGTTGATCAGGGCACATGGGCTCGAGCAGGGCCGCGAGGATCCCGCGACCGGCGGGGTGCGATCGGCGGCTTCCGTCACCCGGGGCGCGCCGTCGGTGCCCGATGCCCTTTCACTGCCGCACGACCCGGCCGCACTCTTCTGAGGCTGCATGCCGTACTGAGGCTGCATGCGATAATCCGCTGTGACCGCCGCGCGAACCCGATCGCCGGCGGCCGACAGTGAGGAACGATGATGACCCTGGGGCTGCCCGGACATCTCGCGCGCGCGTCGCTCAGCCGGGCCCTCACCCATGCAGGGCATTGCGCCGCATGGGTGTGCCTGGCGGTCACCGTCGCCCTGGGGGTGTCCGGCGCGACGATCGATGGCGATCCGATGAGCTGGGCGGTGGTCACGATCGCCGCACTGCTCGCCATCCTGCTGGTCTTCGTCGCACGCCACCCGATCGTCAGCCTGACCGTGCTCTACCTCGTCATCGGTGCCGCCGCGATGGTCGCGCTCACCACGATCGTGATGGATGCCGGGCTCCAGGGCGGGACGACGAACACCCCGATCCTCGCGCTGCCCATGATCGCGATCCTCCTCGTCGGAGGCGCCGGGACGGGAGCGGCGATCGCCATCACGTGGGCGGGCCTCGGGTACGCCCTCGGCGAGGCGGCGACCTTCCTCGGCGCAACGCTGGTCGGTGCGAACTGGGTGCCGAACGCGGGCGCAGCGAGCGCGTTCGTGCTCGTCGTCGTCATCCGCGCGCTCGACGGCATCAGCCGCCGTTCCGACCAGCGCCGGGAGACGGGGCTGCACCGCGCGAGCCAGCAGAATCGGGAGCTCGCGATCCGGCACGACTACGAGCTCCGCGCGACGGCACGCCTGCACGACACGGCGCTCAGCCATCTCGTGGCGATCGCGGCCGCCGGCTCCGGCCCGGTCGACGAGCGGTTGCGGACCGGCATCCGACAGGATCTCGGGCTCATCGTGGGGCGAGACTGGGCGGTCGACCACTCGCTCCCCGATGAGGCGGAGAACCTGCGGGGCGGTGCGGGGCGGGGTCGCGGGTACCGACGTCCGGGAGTGGCGGCGGCGACCGTCGGTGGCGTGCCGGGCGGGTCCGCCCCCGCGGACGTCGTCGAGGCGGAGGGCAGTGCCTTCCGGGCGGCGTTCACCGCTGCGGCGAATGCCGCCCTGCGCGTCCGCTGGACGGGAGACTCGACGGCGCTGCGCGTGCTCGGACCGATGCGGGCTGAGGCACTCGACGCGGCGGTCGCGCAGTGCCTCATCAACGTGGCTCGACACGCCGGCGTGGACGAGGCCGAGGTCGCGGTGGGGGTCGGGAGCGGCGAGGTGACCGTCGCGGTCATGGACAGCGGCGTCGGGTTCGACGAACACGAGATCCCCGAGGATCGAATCGGCCTGCGCACCTCGATCCGGGCCCGCATCGAGCATGAGGGCGGAACCGTGCGGCTGTGGTCCACGAAGGGCATCGGCACGACCATCGTGCTCACCGTGCCGGAGGGCGGGGAATGATCCGGATGCGCCTGACGCAGCAGGAGGCCGACCCCATCGGAGGGATCGCCGCCGCCCCCGTCGTCACCATGGCCGCGGTGCTCGCCGTCGGCACCGCCCTCGGCGTGACCCTCGCCCACCGGCAGGAGATCACCTCGCCCCTCGCCGCCGTGCTCGCGATCACCCTCGTCGCGGCCGCCGGCTCCATCGCTGCGGTCTCGGTCCTACCCGCGCGTGCGCCCTTCACCACCGAGCGGCTCTGGCTGGTCGTGGCACTCGCCGTCGGCGGCGTCATCGCGGAGTACGTCAGCATGCTCGGGGGCGGTCGCAGCGTGACCGAGGGCTTCGGTCCGATCGCCGTCGGCGCCCTCATCCTCGCCCTCGCGCCGTACTGCACCTGGCTGTCGCTGCTGCTCGCCGGAGCCCTGGCGTCCGTCGTCATCGCGGTCCTCGTCGTCGGTGCGGCCGGCGCGGCGCACGATCCGGCAGCGCTCGCGTCGCTCATCGGGCTGACCATCGTCGTCGTCCTCGCGTCATCCGCCGCCGCCGCAGGATACTCGTACGCGATCATCGCCGAGACGCTCGCCTGGCAGCGCGACGCGAACCGGGCCGCGCTCCGTCGCGATGCGGCGCTGCGGGAGGGGATCGCGAGGTCGGTGCAGCAGACTCGCGTGTCGGTGCTCGGACGGGAGGTGCTGCCCTTCCTCGCCGGGGTGATGACGGCGGATCGGATCTCAGTCGCCGACGCGGATCGCGCCCGTGAGCTCGCCGAGGCGCTGCGGCGCGCGTTGAAGGCGGGCATCGAGTCGACCTGGCTCGACGACCTCGCGGCGAACCTGCAGCTCGCCCGGGACATCGACGTCCTCGTCGACGATCCGATGGGAGCCGCGGCCGACCTCGGCGACGACCAGCGGTCCGCGCTCTCCGCGCTGCTGTCGTGGCTCGGCGAGAGCGAGCGCTCCACCGGCATCCGCGTCCGGATCACCGTCGACGGTGCGGTTCGTCGCATCTCCGTATCGGCCGCGGCAGGGGCGTCGCCGCCGTCGCGGCGCGAGCTCGACCGGTTCGCCGCGGTCGCTCGTGCGGTGGCAATGCGAGCGGAAGTGGCCGCGACACGAGAGAATGTCGCTGTGGAGTTCAGTCATGTACCCGGATGACGCGAGCACCCGGACCAATAGTGCCCGGCTCGCCGGCTCGACGACGTCTGGGGAGACGTCGGACGAGATCCAAGACGAGACGACCGTCGCCCGACCGGTGCGTCTCGCAATCCTCGACGATCATGGACTGATCGTCGACAGCCTCTCGACCTGGTTCGCCGACAATGCCCCCGACTTCACGGTGGTGATCGGCGTGACCAGCTGGATGGACCTGATCCGCAGCCCCGACTTCCCGGTGGACCTCGTGCTCATGGACCTGCAGCTCGGAGACAGCGTGTCGATCGAGTCGCGGATCCGCGCCTGCAGGGCGGCGGGCGCGAAGGTGCTCGTCGTCAGCGCGCTCGACGACGAGGCGTCACGGCAGCGCTGCATGGCGGCGGGAGCGGCGGCATTCGTGTCGAAGACGCTGACGGCCGACGTGCTCGTCGACTACGCGAGGCGCGTCGTGCACGGTGATCGGCTGCCGCGGCACGTGCCCTCTCGGCATGACAGCGCATCGGACGCCGCGCATCACCCGGTCGCCCTCGGATCCGACGCGCACCTCAGCGGCGCCGAGGAGCGGGCGCTTCGCCTGTACACGCAGGGCTACAGCACCATCGAGGTGGCGCAGCGCATGGACGTCGGGTACGAGACGGCGAAGACGTACCTGCGGCGCGTGCGGGAGAAGTACGCGAAGGCCGGCCGGCCGGCCAGCCGCAAGGCCGAACTCATCCGCCGTGCGGCGGAGGATGGACTCCTCGAATAGATGGCGAAGCTGTACTTCCGCTATGGGGCGATGAACTCCGGCAAGTCGACCGCATTGCTCCAGGCGGCGTTCAACTACGAGGAGCGCGGGCATCAGGTGCTGCTCGCCAAGCCCTCCGTCGACACGAAGGGCGATCGCAACATCCTGTCGCGGCTGGGCGTCGTGCGCGAGGTCGACTTCACGGTGGGCCCGGGCGACGACGTGCTCACGCTCTTCCAACGACACCGCGACCGGGTCATCGAGGCCCGCGGACGGGGCGTGAGCTGCCTGCTGATCGACGAGGCGCAGTTCCTGACGTTCGACCAGGTCGACGACCTGCTGCGCATCGCGCTCATCGAGGATGTGCCCGTGCTGGCCTACGGCATCCGCACCGACTTCCAGACGGTCGCCTTCCCCGGCAGCCGGCGCCTGCTCGAGGTGTCGCACAGCCTCGAGGAGCTGAAGACCATCTGCCGCTGCGGACGCAAGGCGATCTTCAACGCGCGTCTCGTCGACGGCAGGTTCGTCTTCGACGGCGCGCAGGTGGCGATCGACGGAGTCGACGTCACCTACCAATCGCTCTGCGGCGTCTGCTACCTCGAGGAGAGCGGCGGCGTCCTGAACGGTCGTCAGCACTGACGGATGGCGCACGCGGCATCATCGCGGGATGATGGAGGGACACCGGAGGTGCGCCATGGACGAGATCGCGGTGGGTGTCGGCATCGGCGGCGCGGCGAGCCCGCACGCCGTGCGATGGGCGGCTGCGCGCGCCGCGCACGAGGGCGCCCGGCTCAGCATCGTGAACGTGCTGGATGAGGCGGCCCTCGCCGGCGCCGATGAGGAGATGCGCCGCACGGCGACGAGTCTCGCCGAGGAACGACTCGCCCGCGCGTCCGAAGAGGCGCGCGCGATCGACGAAGCGCTGCCGGTCGAGACGAGCCTCCTGTTCGGGTCGCCGACCGAGATGTTCGCCGACATCTCGAAGCAGGTGTCGTTCCTCGTCGTCGGCACCGATTGGCATGGTGAGACCCGGGCGGATCGGCGGCGGATGCAGAGCCTCCGGATCGCCGCCGCGAGCAGCGCCCCGGTCGCCGTCATCCCGGACTTCGACGTGAGCCGCCGACGCGGCGTGGCGGTGGGCATCGACGGTTCGCACGCCTCGGATCGCGCGATCGCGTTCGCGGTGGATGAGGCGTCACGGCTCGGTGCGCCGTTGATCGCGGTGCACGCCTGGGATATCGCAGCGCTCACCGGTGGCGACTACGGCTACGGAGCCGTGCCGGTGCTGGACACCGACGATCTCGAGCGGGCGGCTGACGGGGTACTCCAGGAGGCGCTCGCCCCGGTCGCCCGGGCGCACCCGGAACTCGACATCCAGCGTGAGGTCGTGGCCGGCGATCCGGTGCACGTGCTCGCCGAGGTGGCGCAACGCGCCTCCCTCCTCGTCGTGGGCAGTCACGGGCGTGGCACGCTCGCGCGGTTCCTCCTCGGATCGGTGAGCCACGGCGTGCTCGCCCGGCTCGAGGCGCCGACGGTCGTGATCCGGTGACGCAGGTCTGGTCGCCCATTGCGACGTGGGCCGCTCCTCCCCAATTCGGGGGACTTTGCTGAGAAGTCCTCTCTTTCGAGGACCTATCGGCGTTAGCCTTTGGGTTGGCCCGTTGCCCGAACGGCGGGTTCGCCAGATCCTCACAC
>JAPSJU010000148.1 GCA_031178025.1 Agromyces sp.
AGCTCGACGACGGCGACGATGCGCTCGCCGAGGAGGTCGTGCGGTTCCCCGACGAGCGCCACGGAGGCGAGCCCGGGCAGGTCGGCGAGTCGCGCCTCGATCTCCTCGGCGATCACGGTCGCCCCTGCCGTGGTGATCGCGGCATCGCCGCGGCCGAGCACCCGGAACGCGTCGTCGGGTCCGCGTGCGACGAGGTCGCCCACGGTCGCATAGCCGTCGTCATCGCGGCGCAGCATGCCCCCACCGACGACGCCGAGCGCCAGGTAGGGCGAGCGCGCCCACAGCGCCTCACCACCCGCGGTCGGGCGGAGCGCGACGTCGACGCCCGGGAACGGCATGAGACGACCCGGCTCGCCCGCCGCGACGAAGCTCAGTTCTGCGGCACCGTAGTACTCGAGCACGCGGATGCCGCGCGCGGCCGCCCGCGAGGCCAGTGCGTCGCTCATGGCGCCTCCGGCGACGACTGCGGTCCGGGGCAGCGGCGCGCCGTCGAGGAGGCGTGCGAGCCGCGTCGGGGTCACGTGCGTCGCCGTCGCGTCGTCGAGCCGATCGCCGACGGAGGCTCCCAGGCGGAGCGCATGGAGGGCGGCGTACAGCTGCATCGAGACGTGGAGCGGACCCGTGACGGCCACCCGGTCGGCGGCAGTGAGGCCCATGAGGTCGGCGAGCGGTGCCGCCGAGGCGAGCCACGACGCGTTCGTGCGGCCGACGATGCGCCCTTCGCCGGCCGCATCCGACGAGCCCGAGGTGCGCAGTGCGAGCTCCGTACCGGCGGGAAGCCGATCGGCGATCGCTGCGGCGTCTGCCGCGTCGCCGCCGACGAGCACCGGGCGTGCCCGTTCGATCGAGGCGAGCACCGTCGTCACGAGCGTCACCGGGTCGGTACCGACCGGGCAGGCGACCGGGCCGGCGCCCTCGGGGAGCCGGGTCCGTGCCACCGCGCGCGCGAGGGCTGCGTAGGTGATCGCATCGCCCCGGAAGGCGAGGGCGGTGTCGCCCGGTGCGCCGCCGAGCCAGCTCGTCATGCGACCGCGTCGGGGTTCCTGCGTGGCTGCCACGGCCACGGCCGCGGGGCGACCAGGCCCGGCCACGCACGGTGCACGCGCTTGGCGACCACCACCGCGACCACGACCTTCACGAGGTCGCCCGGGAGGAACTTCACCGAATCGAGCAGCGCGGCTCCGATCGGCAGGCCGGTGATCCAGGCGAGCACGGGGATGCCGACGAGGTACACCGCGACGATGCCGCCGAGGGCCGTCGCGCCGAGGGCCGGCAGCATCCGGTACCGAGGCAGCAGGCGTGCCGTGAACCAGCCGATCACGGCGGCGCCGGCGAGCCAGCCGAGGAGGTAGCCGACGGACGGCCCGACGAAGACCCCGAGCCCGCCTCGACCCCCGGACAGGAGCGGGAGTCCTGCAGCGACGAGGACGATGACGAGGAGGACGGCGAGCGTGCCCTTCCGTGCGCCGAGGATCGCGCCGGCGAGCATCACGCCGAGCGTCTGGAAGGTGATCGGCACGGGGGTGCCGCCGATCGCGATGGCGCCGGGCAGCCCGAGCGCGGCGATGAGCGCGGCGAAGACGGCGATCTGTGCGAGGTCGGCGGATCGGATGCTCGCGCCGCGGTCGGTGCCGTACTCGGCGGTCGCCTCCGGTGAGGTCTGCTGGGGGGCGCTCATCGATCTCCTCCTCGTGGTGTCGGCCGGGCGGAAGCCCGAAGATCACGCTACGAAAGAGGCGGAAGCGCGTGCTCGACGCCGCCGTACAAGATCGGCGCCCGTATTTTGGAAGGCCGACGCCGGGTCAGGCGGCGCGGGCCTCGATCGCGACCGGATGGTCGGTCGTGGCGGCGGCTTCGGACTCGGCCGCCGGCTCGGCCCACAGCACGAGCGGAGCGGGCTCCCAGCTGAGGGCGAGCGGTTCGTCGTCGGCCGGCACGACGACTGCCACCGCGTCGCGCTCGCCGAGCACGGTGCGCGTCAACGCGGCGGCGATCTGGTGCGTGAGCATCGCGTCGAAGATGTGATCCGTCTCGTCGCCGGTGCGGCGCACGAGGGACCAGGTGCCACCGGGTCCGATGAACTCGGCGAGGTTGGCATTCAGGAGCTCGAAGAGGTGTTCGCCGCGAAGGTCGGCCGCAGTGGGGCGCGGCATCGGGGCGGCGGCATGCGCTGAGGCTTGTGCTGCAAGCCGTGCTCTGCGCCAGCGGCGGAACATCGGTGGCCCCTCTCGGTGGTGTCGGAACCGTACGGTTCGCTCGTACGGCGGGTCTGCTCCCAGTCTCCGGCCTCACGGCCGGGATCGAGGGTGACACGCCGCAGTGCCCGGCGCGGAGCGGGCCCCGTGGGAGAGGATGCCGCGGCAGGCTACTCGATGAGCTCGGCGCGCTTCGACTCGTCGGCGACCGTGCCGATCGCGATCGCGAGGCTCGCCGCCCACGAGACCCACATCAGCAGCAGCCGCCAGTCGCGCGGACCGGAACTCGTCGCCTTGATGACACCGACCGCGCCGAAGATCGCACTGATCACTGCTCCGCTGAAGAGGTACTTGCGCATGCCGTCAACGCTACCGCGAGGGTGCGGGCGCTGGGAGTCATCCGAGAATCTGACCGATCGGCCAGAAGCTGACCGATCGGTCAGCTACCGTGATCCCATGTCCGCAGATGCCGCACCGATCACGCGCGTACGCGCCGCCGACGAGTTGAAGCACGTCGCCCTCGAGCAGTTCGCCAGCGCCGGATTCGCCGGGTCCTCGCTGCAGCACATCGCCGACCGCGCGGGGTACTCGAAATCGAGCGTCCTGTACCACTACGCCTCGAAGGAGGCGCTACTCGAGGCGGCCATCGAGCCCGCCATCGCGGAGTTCGAGGCGGTGCTCGACGAGTTCCTGACGAATCGGGGGAGCGAGCGTCGCCGTCGGCTCGTCGACGACGTCGTGCGCCTCCTGCTCGCGCACCGCGAGGCCGTGCACGTCTTCCTCTTCCAAGGACCGAGCCTCGACCTTCCGATCATCGCGCGCGCCAATGCCGCGGTGCGCCGCCTCGCCGCAGCCATCCACGAGGAGCGGGAGAGCGTCGCCGAGCAGGTCCGGTTCGGCGTCGCCCTGGGCGGCGCGGCCTTCCTGCTCACCGCGGGCCGATCCTTCGCCGAGGAGGACGCGCTCCCGAGCGACGACGAACTCCGTGAGGCGCTGCGCACCGTGCTCACCGAGTTGCTCATCCCGTCCGGCCGGCACCGACCGACCTCCGACCACTGACCGAGGCATCCGTGGCCCTTCTCCTGCATCGCATCGGCCGGTCGGCGTTCCGCCGCGCATGGCTCGTCATCACCGCGTGGGCGCTCGTGCTCGGCGCGCTCCTCGGCGCCGGCATCGGGCTCGGCGGTCAGTTGCAGGACTCCTTCGCGATACCGGGCACCGAATCGCAGACGGCGATCGACCAGCTCGCCGCGGTGTTCCCGCAGACCGCCGGCGCCTCGGCCAAGGCGGTGATCGAGGCGCCCGAGGGAGGATCCGTCGAGGAACGGGCCGCGCGGGACGCCATCACGGCGATGGAGGAGGAGCTCGAGGCCGTCGACGGCGTCGCGAGCGTCCTCGGACCGTTCGACGAGTACGCGGGCGACCAGGTGTCCGAAGACGCCCGCACCGCCTACATCCAGGTGACGTTCGACGGGCCTGTCACCGAGGTGACGTCCGAATCGCTCGACGGGATCATCGCCACCGGCGAGACCGGCCGGCTCGCCGGGCTCGAGGTCGCCTTCGGTGGAGACGTCTTCCAGGAGACGAGCTTCGGGCTCACGATCACCGAGGTGTTCGGCGTGCTCTTCGCCGCGGTCGTGCTCATCATCACCTTCGGCTCGCTCCTCGCCGCCGGGATGCCGCTGCTCACCGCACTCGTGGGCGTCGGCGCCACGTTCGGCGGCATCTCGATCGTCGCCGCGTTCTCGACCGTCTCGTCGACGGCCCCGATGCTCGCCGTCATGATCGGCCTCGCGGTGGGCATCGACTATGCGCTCTTCATCCTGTCGCGGTACCGCACCCGGCTCGCGCGCGGCGGGGACCCGGAGGAGTCCGCGGCCGAGGCCGTCGCGACCGCCGGCGGCGCGGTCGTCTTCGCCGGGCTCACGGTCGTCATCGCGCTCCTCGGACTGCTCGTCGTCGGCATCCCGTTCCTGAGCGTGATGGGGGTGGGTGCCGCGTTCGCCGTGCTGCTCGCCGTCGCCGGCGCCGTGACCCTCCTTCCCGCACTGCTCGGGGTGCTCGGCCGGCGCCTCGTGCCGAAGGCGGGCAGCCGGGCCCATCGCCGCGCCAACGCCGACGACGACACCGGCAGGCGCACCCTCGGACGACGCTGGGTCGACCTCGTGCTGAAGGCGCCGGTGGT
The DNA here is from genome assembly GCA_031178025.1 of Agromyces sp. GTDB lineage: Bacteria > Actinomycetota > Actinomycetes > Actinomycetales > Microbacteriaceae > Agromyces. The sequence continues at coordinate 4,381 of JAPSJU010000148.1, forward strand.
GTTCGTCGTCGCCGTCGTCGGCATCCTCGGCATCGCCGCGATCCCGGCGGCGAGCCTCGACCTGAACCTCCCGGACGGCTCGGGAAGCGAGGGATCGAGCCAGCGCGAGGCGTACGAGATGATCGAGAACGGCTTCGGCCCCGGCCACAACGGACCGCTCATCGTGACGGTCGACATCACGCAGACCACCGAGGTGCTCGAAGTCCTCGATGCCGTCGCCGCGCGCATCGGCGCACTCGACGACGTCGCCTACGTCGGCGAGGGCCTGCCCAACGAGACGCTCGACACCGCGATCATCCAGGTCGTCCCCGAGAGCGCGCCGGACGCGCCCGAGACGAAGACGCTCGTCGAGGCCATCCGCGAACTCGCTCCCGGCATCGAGCACGACCAGGGCACCCCGATCGCCGTCACCGGGTACACGGCGGTGGCGATCGACATCTCCGATCGCCTCGCCGACGCGCTCATCCCCTTCGCGCTCATCGTCGTGGGGCTCTCGATCATCCTGCTGCTCATGGTGTTCCGCTCGATCTTCGTGCCGGTGAAGGCGGCGCTCGGGTTCCTGCTCTCGGCGTTCGGCGCGATCGGCGTGACCGTCGCGATCTTCCAATGGGGCTGGCTCGCCGGACTGCTGCACGTCGAGCCGGGACCGATCCTCAGCTTCCTGCCGATCCTGCTCATGGCCGTGCTGTTCGGGCTCGCCATGGACTACGAGGTGTTCCTCGTGTCGGGCATGCGCGAGGAGTTCGTCAAGACGGGAGACGCGCGCCGGGCGGTCGTGCACGGGTTCCAGCACGCGGCCAGGGTGGTCACCGCCGCGGCGCTCATCATGTTCTTCGTGTTCTTCGCGTTCGTCCCCGAGGGGTCGGGCGTCATCAAGGGCATCGCGTTCGCGCTCGCGGTCGGCGTCGCCTTCGACGCGTTCCTCGTGCGGATGACGCTGGTACCCGCGGCCATGGCGCTCGCCGGAGCGGCGGCCTGGTGGCTGCCGGCCCGGCTCGCCGCACGGCTGCCGCTCGTCGATATCGAGGGCGAGGGCCTGCGTGCGCATCTCGATCTCGAGGCGTGGGCCGCGGCACGTCCGGCCGCGGTGAACGCCGAGGGCGCCGTCTTCGGGCTCGCCGGACGCCCCATCGGCCCGCTCACGGTCGAGGTCCCTGCCGGTGGCGTCCTCACGGTGCGCGGGGGAGCCGTCGAGCGCCGGGTGGTCGCGGCGACCCTCGCCGGGCGT
>JAPSJU010000009.1 GCA_031178025.1 Agromyces sp.
GGAGTGCAGAAGTCAGCGCCGAAGATGTTGTCGAATCCCACGATCGACACGTTCTCGGGGACCCGGATGCCGAGGCTCGCCAGGCCGCGCATGAGGCCGATCGCCATGAGGTCGTTGTAGGCGACTGCGGCCGTACTCGGCGCCGCGGCCAACGCTCGTGCCGCTGAGAGGCCGCCGGCCTGGGTCGGCGAGAACGGCCCGAGACGCTTGGCCCGGAGCCCGAGCTCGTGCGTCGCCTCGCGCAGGGCCTGCCAGCGCACGCCATTGGCCCATGAGGCGTCGGGGCCCGCTACGTAGGTGATGGTCGTGTGCCCCAGCTCCCCGAGGTGTTCCACGGCCCTGCGCATTCCCCGAGCGTTGTCGGTCGCGACGCTCGCGATGTCGGACATCGAGCGATTGAGCACCACGGTCGGGCGCTGCTTGGCGGCGACCCTGATCGACGAATCCGACATCCGGGACGTGGCGAGCACGACTCCTTCCACCATCGGCAGCGTTCGGTCCAGGGCCTGCCGCTCCGCCTCAACGGACTCCTGCGCATCAGCGACGAGCAAGGTGTACCCGGCCTTCGTCGCGGTCTCCTCCGCGCCTCGCAGGATCTCGAAGAAGAACGGGTTGGTCACGTCGGCGACGATCACGGCCAGCAGCGAGGTGCGCCCGGTGGGAAGCGCTCGCGCGATCGGATTCGTGCGATAGCCCATCGCAGCGGCGACCTGCCGGATTCGCTCCGCCGTCTCGGCATTGACCCTTCCCGGCCTGGAGAACGCCCGCGAGACCGTCGATGGGGCCACGCCGCAGGCCGCCGCGACGTCGTAGATCGTCGGACGCGAGTTGCCGACTGCATCGCCTTGTGAACGGTCCGCCATGTCGCGAATGCTAGGCGAGGCGAGGCGCCCGGGCAACCGGTGGCCATCGGGACGTCGCGATCGTCAGGCAACTGACGGCAACCGATTGCGCTTCCGTCGGGTGCGCAGGCAAATGGGAGATCAGGATGCCGCACGCTCGACTCGTTCGAGTATCGAGTGAGGATACGCGTGGAGAGTGACGAGATGCTCGCCGAGGTCGACATGGCGGAATCCGAGCTTCGCCGGCTCGGGCTCGGCCATGTCCGGGTGCGTCCTGACCGGGATGTCGCCTGGCTCGACGTGCCGCTCGGCGACATCGGGATGATCACGACCGACCCTCTTCGGAACGAGGTCCTGAAGGCGGTGCGCGCGGCTGGATTCCGCCGAGTCGCCGTCGATCTCGCGGGAGGGTAGCCCCGGCCGTCCGTGCCGCTCGCTCGGCTTCCATGGCCACAAATGGCAACCGGTTGACAGCGGTTCGGCGCGATTTGATCATTGGACGGTGCCAGCGACGCTAGAACTCGACCCCGACCGACTGCTTCCCGTCGACCCGGAGACACGTGCCGTCGCCCGCGGTCTGTACGAGTCCGTTGCCACGCTGCCGATCCTCTCGCCGCACGGTCACGTCGACCCGGCAATGCTCCTCGATGACAACGCCTTCTCCGACCCCGCCGACCTGTTCATCACCCGCGATCACTACGTCACCCGACTGCTCCACGCGGCGGGGCACGATCTGGCCGATCTCGGCGCAGGGCGCGCCGAGGTGACCGATCCCCGTGCGGTGTGGCGCCTGCTCGCCGAGAACTGGCACCTGCTCGCGGGAACCGCCTCCGGCTACTGGCTCACCCACGAGCTCGTCACGCTGTTCGGCATCGACGAAGAGCCGTCGCCGGCGACGGCGGACGCGACGTACGACGCCATCGCATCGCATCTCTCCGACGCCGCATACCGCCCTCGCGCACTCTTCGAGCGTTTCCGCATCGAGGTCTTGGCGACCACGGATGACCCGATGGATGACCTCGCTGCCCATGCAGCGCTTGCTCGCGACGCGTCGTTCCCGGGGCGGGTGCTGCCGACCTTCCGGCCCGACGCGTATCTGGACCCGACGGCGCCGGACTTCGTGCAGCGGATCGAGCGGCTCACGGCATCGAACGGCACCCCCGCGGACGACTTCATCGGATACCTCGATGCGCTCGAGGCACGCCGCGCACACTTCGTCGCACACGGAGCAGTCTCGGCCGACCATGGGGTGCGGGAGCCGTTCACCGTCGACCTGACCGACGACGAGGCATCCTCGCTCTATGCGCGTGCGGTCGCCGGCGATCTCGACGCAGCGGGCGCGCGGGCCTTCCGCGGCAACATGCTCCTGCGGATGGCGGGGATGAGCGCACGCGACGGACTGGTGATGACCATCCACGCCGGCGTCCACCGAAACCACTCGACCGCGACCTTCGACCGATACGGTGCCGACACCGGCCACGACATCCCCGTTGCGACGACGTATACCGAGAACCTTCGACCGCTGCTCGAGCGCCACGGTCTCGCGCCGAGCCTCCACCTCGTGCTGTTCACCGTGGACGAGACGGTGTACTCACGGGAGTTGGCTCCACTCGCGGGCTTCTACCCGAGCGTCTTCATCGGTGCTCCGTGGTGGTTCCTCGATGCTCCGGACGCGGTGCTCCGCTTCCGCGCCGCGGTGACCGAGACCGCAGGTTTCTATCGAGGTTCCGGCTTCATCGACGACACCCGCGCATTCCTGTCCATCCCCGCCCGCCACGACATGGCGCGACGCCTCGACTCGGCCTTCCTCGCCCGCCTGGTGCGCGAGGGGCGCATCACCCTCGACCAGGCCGAGCGCATCGCGGTGGACCTCGTCGACAGCGTGCCACGCAGGGCCTTCAAGCTGTGAGCGCGAACCTCGATGTCTTCCCCGCCGACCTGACCCGTCCGAACGCCGCAGCGCGCTCGGGAAGGCCGCTCGATCGAGCGCCCGTGCGCTTGGCGCACGTCGGACTCGGGGCGTTCCACCGCGCACATCAGGCCTGGTACACGGATGCGTCGGATGAGGCGAACGAGTGGGGCATCCGGGCGTTCTCCGGCCGCAGTCCCCGTGCGGCTGTGGAACTGGCGGCACAGGATGGCCTGTACTCGCTCATCGAGAGGTCGGCGCATGGGGACGAGGTCACCCTGGTCGACTCGGTCGTGGACGCCGTCGACGGCGCTCGCGTCGACGATCTGGTGGAGACGCTCGCCGCACCCACCACGTCGCTCGTCACCCTGACGATCACCGAGTCGGGATACGCGGTCGATGCCGAGCACCGACCCGACCTCACCCGGGACGACGTCGCCGCCGATGTGGCATGGCTCCGTGAGCACCTCCGTTCTGCGAACCTCGATCTGTCGACGGCGCCCCGTACTGCGCTGGCGCGAGTGCTGGTGGGACTCGAAGCCCGCCGCCGGCTCGGTGCGGGGCCACTGTCGGTGGTCCCGTGCGACAACCTCCCATCGAATGGAGAACTCACGCGGACGGCGCTGCGCTCGCTGGCCGAACTGGCCTCGGCGCCTCGAACACTCGAGTATCTCGAGGAGCACATCTCCTTCGTCACCACCTCGGTCGATCGGATCACGCCGGCGACGAGGCGTGAGGACATCGCCGTCGTCCAGGCATCGACCGGGTGGAGGGACCGGTCCCCCGTCGTCGCCGAACCGTTCCACGATTGGGTGCTCAGCGGCGACTTCCGAGCGGGCAGACCGGCCTGGGAGCGGGCGGGGGCGCAGTTCGTCGATGACATCGAGCCGTTCGAGCGCCGGAAGCTCTGGCTGCTGAACGGGGCCCACTCGCTCCTGGCCTACGCCGGCGCCGCTCGAGGCCACTCCACGGTCGCAGAGGCGATCGCCGATGCGACCGTCCGCTCGTGGGTCGAGGAGTTCTGGACCGAGGCGGCACGTCACCTTCCCGAGGAATTCCTCGGGTTGGACGGCTACCGCGCAGCGCTTCTCAGCCGCTTCGACAACGGCCGCATCCAGCATCTGCTCGGACAGATCGGCCAGGACGGGACGACGAAGCTCCGCGTGCGTGTGGCGCCGGTGCTGCTCGCCGAACGCGCGGCAGGCAACGCGGCGGATGGATCCGTCCGCGCGCTCGGCGCGTGGGTCGCTCTCGCCCGCGCCGACGCCCTTCCTTCCGATCGCGTCGGCTCCGCCCTGCCGGAGGCTGCGGGCCGACCCGGTGAAGCCGCCGTCGTCGCCCTCCTGAGCCTCATCGACCCACGGCTCATCGAGGACCCGGCGGTCGTCGCGGCGGTGTGGCGTGCCGCCGGGGATTTCATCGTCGCCTGAGTCACAGGCAACAAGTGGCAATCGGTTGCCAGCTCCGAAGCACGCATGTTCCACTGGGCATCTCGGCCGCACGGCCGACCGATATTCGCACGGAGTACTCATGATCATCGACAAAGCCGAAGTCATCGTCACCAGTCCCGGCAGGAACTTCGTCACGTTGCGACTGACGACCGCCGATGGCCACGTCGGCATCGGAGACGGCACGCTGAACGGACGCGAGCTCGCGGTCGTCAGCTACCTCAGGGACCACGTCGCACCCCTCCTCATCGGCAGCGACGCGAGCCGCATCGAAGACACCTGGCAGTTCCTCTATCGCAGCGCCTACTGGCGACGCGGGCCGGTGACGATGGCCGCGATCGCCGCGGTCGACATGGCCCTGTGGGACATCAAGGGCAAGGCCGCCGGCATGCCGGTGTATCAGCTGCTGGGTGGGGCGAGCCGCAACGGGCTCATGGCCTACGGGCACGCGTCGGGCAAGACGAACGAGGAACTCTTCGACTCCATCCGCGCCCACCAGGAGCTGGGCTACCGTTCGATCCGGGTCCAGACCGGCGTGCCGGGTCTGAAGTCCATCTACGGCATCGCGTCGAACGCCACCTTCGAAGCCAACGACGGCGTGCGCTACGACCACGAGCCGGCGCAGCGCGGCGCGTTCCCGGCGGAGGAGGACTGGGACACCCGCTCCTACCTCCGGCATATCCCGACCGTGTTCGAGGCGGTACGCAACGAGTTCGGCCCCGAGCTGCCGCTGCTTCACGACGCGCACCACCGGCTGACGCCAATCCAGGCCGCGCAGCTCGGCAAGTCGCTCGAGCCCTACGACCTCTTCTGGCTCGAGGACTGCACACCGGCCGAGAACCAGGAGGCGCTGCGCCTCGTGCGTCAGCACACCACGACGCCCCTGGCAATCGGCGAGATCTTCAACACCGTGTGGGACTACCAGCAGATCATCCGCGAGCAGCTCATCGACTACGTGCGGTCGGCGGTGACGCACACGGGCGGCATCAGCCACCTGAAGAAGGTGCTCGACTACGCCTCGCAGTACCAGATCAAGTCGGGCATGCACGGACCGACTGACGTCTCGCCGGTCGGCATGGCCGCGGCGATGCACCTCGGACTGGCCATCCACAACTTCGGCATCCAGGAGTACATGCAGCACTCCGCGCAGACGGACTCCGTCTTCAAGCAGAGCTACTCATGGTCGAACGGCTTCCTGCACCCCGGAAACGAGCCGGGGCTCGGCGTCACGCTCGACGTCGACGAGGCCGGCAAGTACCCCTACGAGCAGGCCTACCTCCCGTTCAACCGGCTCGCGGACGGAACGGTTCACGACTGGTGACGCAGGGCGCCCCGCTCGTGTGCGTGATGGGCGTGTCAGCGGCGGGCAAGTCCACCGTCGGCCTCGCGCTCGCCGCCGCGTTCGGCGTACCCTTCGTCGACGCCGACGACCTGCACCCGGCTGCCAACCGCGCGAAGATGACGTCGGGGACGCCCCTGACCGATGAGGACCGATGGCCGTGGCTGGATGCCGTCGGCGCGCGGTTCCGCGAGCAGCGGGAGGCCGGCATCGTGGTGGCCTGCAGCGCATTGCGTCGCGCCTACCGTGACCGCATCCGTGCCGCCGAGCCCGACGTGGTGTTCGTGCACCTCCACGGCTCTCCGGAACTGCTCGCCGCTCGCGCCGGCGCTCGGTCCGACCACTTCATGCCGGCAGCGCTCCTCGAATCGCAGTTCGCGATACTCGAGGACCTGGCACCGGGTGAATCCGGCATGACCGTCGTCGTCGACAGGCCGCCACAGGACCTCGTCGCCGAGATCGTCGGGCGCGTACTGCCCTGATCTCGGTCGCAGCCCGTCACCGCGATCATGCAGCTCCTCGGCGGAGGGTCCGAGCACGGCGGGCCATCGATGACGCCCTCCGGACCGGCCGACGATCGGGCGGGCACGGGCCCGGAATCCCCGGGCGATGCAACCCATGGCAATCGCTTGTCGCGTTGCGCGGGCTCACCGAGACTTGGCAGACCTGGGATGAGCCAGGCAGCCGGACAGGCGATTCGGACCGTCGGTGCATCACGAAGTGGGCACCGTCGGCGACCTTCCGGCATTCAGTTCAAAGGAGATCTGGGATGAAAGCACCTTCGCGCGCGACTCGACGGCGGGCCATCGTCGGCATCGCTCTCGCCGTGCCACTGACGTTCGTGGTGGGAGCCGGTGCAGTGGCCGCGGCTCCCCAACACGCCAAGGACACCGACCGGGCCGCAGCCGCGGCAGCGACCAATGAGGGCAATCACGGCAAGCCGCCGTCGCTCGAGGCGCGTGCCAAGCAGATCGTCAAGGTGAAGGGCCGGGAGTTCAAGGACCTCAACGCCAATGGCGCGCTCGATGTCTACGAGGACTGGCGCAAGCCGGTGGAGCAGCGCGTCGCCGACCTCGTCGAGCGGATGACACTGGAGGAGAAGGCGGGCCTCATGCTGATCGATACGGTGAACGCCTCGTGCGACCCGGCGACGGGCGAGTTCGGCACCGTGCCCGCCACGGCACTCGACTACATCACCACGCAGCAGATGCACCGGTTCATCTTCCGCAACGTCGTCGACGGTGCCGCGCGGGGTGCCTGCCAGCCCGCCGGTGGCGGCTTCGGCACCAACGTGAGGGTCACCCCCGCCGAGGCCGCCTCGTTCATGAACGACATCCAGGAGCTGAGCGAGGCCACCCGGCTCGGCATACCGGTGCTGTACAAGTCGAACGCCCGCAACCACATCGACCCGCAGGCGAGGGCCGGCATCAACGAGGCATCCGGCGCCTTCTCGGCCTTCCCCAAGGAGGCCGGCATCGCCGCGGCCGCACTCGGCGAGCAGGCGAAGGCCGACGGTGAGGCGACCGATGGCGACATGTCCGTCGTCGAGGACTTCGCGGCGATCATGGGCGAGGAGTGGTCGTCCATCGGCCTGCGCGGCATGTACGGATACATGGCCGACCTGTCGACCGAGCCCCGCTGGTACCGCACGCACGAGACGTTCACCGAGGACGCGGACCTGGGCGCGAACATCATGCGCCAGCTCGTGACCTCCCTTCAGGGCGAGGTCGGCAAGGATGGCAACTCCCTGAGCGCGGAGACGGATGTGGCGCTCACGATGAAGCACTTCCCCGGCGGCGGCCCTCAGGAACTGGGGCTGGACCCGCACTACGCCTTCGGGAAGGCCCAGGTCTACCCCGGCGATGCGTTCGGCTACCACCTCAAGCCCTTCGAGGCAGCCATCGAGGCGGGCGTCTCGTCGATCATGCCGTACTACGGCGTCCCGGTCGACGTCACGTACGAGGGCGTGGAGTACGACGAGGTCGGCATCGCCTTCTCCGACCAGATCGTCAACGGCCTCCTGCGCGACCAGATGGGCTTCGACGGATACGTCAACTCCGACACCGGCATCATCAACGACCGGGCATGGGGTCTCGAGGATGCAACCGTTCCCGAGCGCGTCGCCGCGGCCATCAACAGTGGCACCGACACCCTCTCGGGCTTCCATGAGGTGCAGACGATCATCGACCTCGTCGACACGGGGCTCGTGACGGAGGACCGCATCGACCTCGCCGCCGAGCGGCTGCTCGCCCCGATGTTCGAGATGGGCCTGTTCGAGGACCCCTACGTCGACCCCGCCGTCGCCACGGCGACCGTCGGCAGCGACGAGAACCGCGACGTCGCCCTCGACCTGCAGCGCAAGTCCACGGTGCTCCTCCAGAACCGGGAGGTCGACGGCGACTCCGTGCTTCCGCTCGACGGCGGCGAGACCGTCTACGTGTTGGGCAACGTCGACGCCGCAGAGGTTGCGGCCGCCGGCTACGACGTCATCGACGGCAACGACGCGGCCGAGGCGCGGACTGCGGCGGATGCCGATGTCGCGCTCATCTCGATGACCGCGAGGAACGTCAATACCGGCTCCTATGCCAGCAACAGCCCGGCCACAGGACTCAATGCCGAGCACATCAACCCGAGCGTCATCGATGGCTTCGAGGGCCTCGACGGGCAGAGCCCGTACGGCGCTGCGGATGCGTGCGTCATCAACGGGGGCGGCGGATGCACCGACAACGGGCTGCGCTTCGGCGGCTCGTTCCCGTGGGAGTCGAGCATCCTCGACTTCACCGGAATGGAGGATGCCGCGTCATGGGAGGTCACTCCGTCGCTCGCTGCGGTGCAGCAGGTGATGAGCGAGGTCGGCGCGGAGAACGTCGTGCTCGACGTCTACTTCCGCCAGCCGTTCGTACTCGACGAGGCCAGCGGCCTGCGTGACGCCGGTGCGATCCTCGCCAACTTCGGCAACAGCACCGCCGCGTTGATGGACGTCGTGTCGGGCGAGTTCAACCCGCAGGGCCGCATGCCCTTCGCGCTGGCCGGAACCCGGGACGCGATCCTCCAGCAGAACAGCGACACACCGGGCTATGGCGAAACCGACGACGGGGCGCTCTACCCGTTCGGCTTCGGCCTCAGCTACGAGGAGTGACGTTCGTTACACCATATGAAGCGGCGGGTCACCGAAGGTGGCCCGCCGTTTCCCAGCCCGGACCTCGCCGCGGCGCGCTCGCACTACGCTGGAGAAGACCCCACCAACACTCGGAGGAGAAGTTCGTGCCTGAAAACGGATCTGCAAACATCGGCGTCGTCGGACTCGCCGTGATGGGCTCGAATCTCGCCCGCAACCTGGCGAGCCGCGAGGGCAACACCGTCGCCGTGTTCAACCGATCCCCCGAACGCACCCGCACGCTGGTCTCCGAGCACCCCGAGGCGGGCTTCGTCGCCTCCGAGGGCTACGACGAGTTCGTGGCGTCGCTCGCGAAGCCGCGCACCGCGATCATCATGGTGCAGGCGGGCAAGGGCACCGACGCCGTCATCACCGAGCTCGTCAAGCGCTTCGAGCCGGGCGACATCATCGTCGACGGGGGCAACGCGAACTTCCACGACACGATCCGCCGCGAGGCCGAGATCAAGCCCACCGGCATCCACTTCGTCGGCGCCGGCATCTCCGGTGGCGAGGAGGGGGCGCTGAAGGGCCCGTCCATCATGCCGGGCGGCTCGGTGGAGTCCTACGAGACCCTCGGCCCGATCCTCGCGTCGATCGCCGCGATCGCGGAGGGTGAGCCGTGCGTCACGCACGTCGGCACCGACGGCGCGGGCCACTTCGTGAAGATGGTGCACAACGGCATCGAGTACGCCGACATGCAGCTCATCGCCGAGGCCTACGACCTCATCCGGCAGGGCACCGGCAAGAGCCCCGCCGAGATCGCCGACATCTTCGCCGAGTGGAACACCGGCGAACTCGAGAGCTACCTCATCGAGATCACCGCCGAGGTGCTGCGCCAGACGGACGCCGCGACCGGCCTGCCCCTCGTCGACGTGATCCTCGATGAGGCGGGCGCCAAGGGCACCGGCGCCTGGACCGTGCAGAACGCCCTCGACCTGGGCGTGCCCGCCTCGGGCATCGCCGAAGCGGTCTTCGCCCGCAGCCTCTCCTCCAAGCGCGCCCAGCGCGAGGCGGCATCCGACCTGCCAGGGCCGTCCGGCGAGTGGACGGTCGCCGCCGACGAGGCCGACGCGTTCATCGAGGACGTGCGGCGGGCGCTCTACGCATCGAAGATCATCGCCTACTCGCAGGGCTTCGACGAGATCGTGGCCGGAGCCGAGCAGTTCGGCTGGGACGTGAAGAAGGGCGACATCGCGAAGATCTGGCGCGCCGGATGCATCATCCGCGCCCGCTTCCTCAACCGCATCGCCGAGGCGTACGCCGACGACCCGGCCCTCGTCGCGCTCGTGGTCGCGCCCTACTTCCGCGACGCGGTGGCCGGAACGCAGGAGAGTTGGCGTCGCGTCGTCGCGATCGCGGCCCAGGCCGGCATCCCGACGCCCGCCTTCTCATCGTCGCTCGCGTACTACGACGGCCTCCGCGCCGACCGCCTGCCGGCCGCCCTCATCCAGGGACAGCGCGACTTCTTCGGAGCGCACACGTACCGCCGGGTCGACAAGCCGGGCGTGTTCCACACGCTCTGGTCCGGCGACCGCTCCGAGATCGAGACGACGCCCTCCTCGCATTGAGGCGGACCGGGCGGGTCGGCGACGAGGCGGGCGAGCGGATGACGGGGAGGCGAGCAGCACCGTGCGACGGCGACACCCGGCGACCGCGCGGCTCCTGACGGCGCCGCCACGCGGGCCCCTGCTCACCGGCGCGGGCGCCGGCGGGAGCGGCGTCACGCCAGGCGCGGTGCTCGACGGGGTCGTGTGATGGCTTCGCATCCCGAGCTCGAACCCGACCCGTTCGGCGATGACGACGATCGGCCGATGCCCGGCGAGCGCCGACGTCGCGTGCTCCGGATCGTCGTGCTCATCGCGCTCGGCGCGCTCGTCCTCCCGCTCGTGCTCTCGATCTTCAGCGTCGCCAAGGCCGCGGCCGATCGGGCCTGCGTCGTCTACGTGACCGCCTACGACGCCAACGCCGCCGGGTTCCGCACCTCGTTCGACCTCTTCGCGCCCGGCGGGCCGGGATGGGAGTGCCGAGCGGTGTCGACGGGCGGCGGCGACACGCTCATCGCCGAGATGGGACTGCTGCCCGCGGCGCCGCGACAGTTCCCGCAGCCCTCGCCCGAGGAGCGCGGTGCGTGAACCGGGCCGAGCTGCCCGCTCGGCCTACTCGGAGGGCTCGGCCGGCTCGGCCGGCTGGGCCGGCTCCGGCAGGAACACGCGCTTGTAGCTGCGCCCGTCGGGCAGCTGCACGGTCCGCGCCTCGAGCAGGCCACGTGTCACGCGCTGGTAGATCGCCTGCGGCGTGACGCCGAGCCGCGCTGCGGCCTCGGAGACGGCCAGCCCCGGGAGGTCGGTCGGCACGCTGGAGGGGCGGTCGCGCTTGCGCTTGCGGCTCGCCTCCTGGCGCGCCGCGATCTCCGCGTCGTCGCCGGCCCACCGGTACTTCGCCGCCGACGGACTGAGCCCCGCGGCCTCCGCGATGTCCTCCCAGCTCGCCCCGTCGTCGAGCGCGGCGCGCACCGCGGCGAGCTGCGCGGGATCGGCCTCGAGCGCGAGCACGAGCGAGCGGATGCCGCGAAGCCGAGCCAGCGGCCCGGCGTCAGCGTCCGCACGCTCGAGCGCGGCGAGCGCGATGAGCGCTCGTGCGGCGTCGGACGAGAGGAAGCCCATCTGCACCTCAGGCGCTCAGCAGGCGGTTCCGCACCTCGCGGCGCAGGACCTTGCCGATGAGCGAGCGCGGCAGGTCGTCGACGGCGATGACCCGCTTGGGAACCTTGTAGGCGGTCAGCCCCGCACGGGCGTGCGCGCGGATCGCCGCCTCGTCGAGCACGGCACCGGATCTCAGCACCACGACGGCGACGACCTGCTCGCCGGAGCGATCATCGGGCAGGCCGACGACGGCGCAGTCCTCGACGTCGGGATGCGACCGCACCGCCTCCTCGACCTCGCTCGGGGCGACGTTGAACCCGCCGGTGATGATGAGCTCCTTGATGCGGTCGACGACTCGGACGAAGCCGTCGTCGTCGATCGCGACGATGTCGCCCGTGCGGAACCAGTCGGCACCGCCGTCGGTCGCCGGCACGAACACGGCCTCGGTCTCCTCGGGCTTCTTCCAATAGCCCGAGAACACCTGCGGACCGCGGACGAGGAGCTCGCCCTCAGCGCCGGGTGCGACCTCGGACTGCGGGGAATCGGGATCGACGACCCGCGCCTCGGTCGAGGGAAGCGGCAGGCCGACGGTGCCCGCCCTGCGGTTGGCCGCCACCGGGTTGGCCATGAGCACGGGGGAGCACTCGGAGAGTCCGTAGCCCTCGACGAGCGTGCCGCCGGTCGCGGCCTCCCATGGCGCCACGACCTCGGGCGAGAGCGGCATGGCTCCCGAGATCGCGATGCGGATGCCGCGGAGCGGCACGCCCTGTGCGGCGGCGGCGGCGGTGAGCCGCTCGTAGATCGGCGGCACCGCCGGCAGGAACGTCGGCGGGCGCTTGCGCACCACCTTCAGCACGAGGTCGGGATCGAAGCGGGGGAAGAGCACCAGCCGCGCGCCCATGCTCATCGCGAACGTCAGGCATAGCGTCAGACCGTACGCGTGGAACATCGGCAGCACGGCGTAGACGACCGCGGAACCCCGTTCGATCTCGGGCACCCACGCCCTCGCCTGGGCCGCATTCGCTCCGAGGTTCGCATGCGTGAGGGTGGCGCCCTTGGGGCTGCCCGTCGTTCCGCTCGTGTACTGGATCAGTGCGACGTCGGACGCCTCGGGGCCCATGACCCGGGCATCGATCGGCTCGGATGCCACGAGCTGCCGCCACGGCGTCGTGCCCCGCACCTTCGCGGTGAGGGCGGTGCGCGAAGCCCGTGCCTTCGCGACGGGAAGGCGGAGGAGCGCCCTGGTGCGCCACGGCATCGCCCGGGTGACGTCGACGGAGACGATCGCGTCGACGGCCACATCCGCCGGGAACGCCTGGATGGTCTCGACGACCTTGTCCCAGGCGACCACGACGCGAGCGCCGTGGTCCTCGAACTGGTGACGCAGCTCTCGAGGGGTGTAGAGCGGGTTGTGCTCGACCACGATCGCGCCGAGCCGGAGCACGGCGTAGAACGCGACGATGTGCTGCGGGCAGTTCGGCAGCACCAGGGCGACGGGGTCGCCCTTCTGCACGCCGAGGCGGCGCAGCCCCTCCGCCGCGCGGTCGATCTGCTCGCCGAGTTCGGCGTAGCTGGTCGTGCGCTCGAAGAACTCGAGCGCGACATGGTCGCCGTACTGCTCGATGGACTCGCGCACCAGGTCGGCGAGCGACCCCGTCTGCGCGTCGATGTCGTGCGGCACGCCCTCGGCGTAGCTGCCGAGCCAGGGTCGGCTCGTCGAGATCGCCACGAGCGTCGCCTACGCCGCGCCGTCGAACATGCTCGTGACCGAGCCGTCCTCGAACACCTCGTGGATGGCGCGCGCCAGGAGCGGTGCGATGGGGAGGACCGTGAGGCGATCCCAGCGCTTCTCGAGGGGCACCGGCAACGTGTCGGTGACGACGACGGAGTCGATGACCTCGGACTGGAGGATCTCGGTCGCCGGATTGGAGAACACCGCGTGGGTGGCGGCGACGACGACGCCGGTCGCGCCGTTCGCCTTGAGCGCCTCGGCGGCCTTCACGATCGTGCGGCCGGTGTCGATGAGGTCGTCGACGAGGAGGCACACGCGACCGTTCACGTCGCCGACGATCTCGTGCACCGACACCTGGTTCGGCACGAGGGGGTCGCGGCGCTTGTGGATGATCGCGAGCGGGGCGCCGAGCTTGTCGCTCCAGATGTCCGCGACGCGAACCCGGCCCATGTCGGGCGAGACCACGGTGAGCGTCGACGCGTCGAGCTGCTCCCGGAAGTGCTCGAGCAGCACGGGCATCGCGAAGAGGTGATCGACCGGTCCGTCGAAGAATCCCTGGATCTGAGCGGCGTGCAGGTCGATCGACATGATCCGGTCGGCGCCGGCGGCCTTGTAGAGGTCGGCGACGAGCCGGGCGGAGATCGGCTCGCGGCCGCGGCCCTTCTTGTCCTGTCGGGCGTACGGGTAGAACGGCGAGACGACGGTGATGCGCTTCGCGGACGCGCGCTTGAGCGCGTCGACCATGATGAGCTGCTCCATGAGCCACTCGTTGATGGGAGCGGCGTGCGACTGGATCACGAACGCGTCGGTGCCCCGCACGCTCTCGTCGTACCGGGCGTAGAGCTCACCGTTCGCGAAGGTACGCGAATCGGTGGGCATGAGCTCGGTGCCGAGCTCGTCCGCGATCTGCTGGGCGAGCTGCGGATGGGCTCGTCCCGAGACGAGCACGAGCCGCTTCGAACCGGTGGTCTCGATTCCCGACATCTGGTCTGTCCTCTCCACCCGCGTGAGCCGGTGCGTCAATCGGCGGATGCGTCGATCGATGCCGAGCCGGATGCCTCGCCCGCCGCCTCGGCGGCCTTGGCCGCCGCAGTGCCGGGCCGGTGTTTCTGGACCCATTCCTCGATGTTCCGCTGGGGCGCCACGTTCACGGCGAGCGCACCCGCGGGGACATCTTTGCGGACGACGGTGCCGGCGGCCGTGTAGACCCCGTCGCCAATCCTAACGGGCGCGACGAAGACGCCGTGCGACCCGGTGCGCACGTGCGAACCGACCTCCGAGTGGTGCTTCCGCACCCCGTCGTAGTTCGCGAAGATCGATCCCGCACCGATGTTCGAGTGCTCGCCGATCGTGGCGTCCCCGACGTACGAGAGGTGGGGGACCTTGCTGCCCTCCCCGATCGTCGCGTTCTTCGACTCCACGAATGCGCCGATCTTGCCGTCCCTGCCGAGCACGGTGCCCGGCCGCAGGTACGAGAAGGGGCCGACGGACGCCTCCGGGCCGATGACCGAGAGCGTGGCATCCGTGCGCTTGACCTCGGCGTTCTCGCCGACCTCGCAGTCCACGAGGGTCGTGTCGGGCCCGATGACGGCGCCGGTCGCGATGACGGTGGCGCCCTTGAGCTGCGTGCCGGGGCGGATCGTGACATCCGGCTCGATCCGCACGTCGAGGTCGATCCAGGTGGTGGCCGGGTCCTCGACCGTGACGCCGCCCAGCTGCCAGCCGCGCACGATGAGCGCATTGAGCCGCGCGGCGGTCTCGGAGAGCTGCGCGCGATCGTTGATCCCCGCGACGAGCCACGGTTCGCTCACGGGCACCGCCTCGACCTCGGATCCCGCTTCGCGGAGCAGCTGGATGACGTCGGTGAGGTACTTCTCGCCCTGCGCGTTGTCGGTGGTGAGGTTGGCGAGGTGGTCGCGAAGCGCGCCGGCGCCGAACGCGTAGATGCCCGCGTTGATCTCGTCGATGGCGCGTTCCTCGTCCGTCGCGTCCTTCTGCTCGACGATGCGGTCGAACGCGCCATCGGCGTCGCGCACGACGCGGCCGTATCCGCTCGGGTCGTCGTAGCGGGCGGAGAGCACGGATGCGTGCGCGGCGCGGCCGCGGTGCCGCGCGAGGAACGCGCTGAGCGTGTCGGCGTCGAGGAGCGGCACGTCGCCGTTCAGCACGAGCACCTCCCCCTCGAAGTCGTCGGGCAGGGCGGCGACGGCCTGCTCGACGGCGCGCCCGGTGCCGGGGATCTCGTCCTGGTCGACGACGATGCAGCCCGGGAACACCGACTCGACGGCGGCCGCGACCTGGTCGCGCTCGTGGCGCACGACGGCGATGACGTGCGCGGCGTCGAGCGCGCGCGCCGTGCGCAGCACGTGCGCGACGATCGGCGAGCCCGCCAGCGGATGCAGGAGCTTCGGGGTCGCGGACTTCATGCGGGTGCCCTGCCCTGCGGCGAGCACGATGATGGCGAGTTGCTGATCCATGCTCCGCCACCAGGATTCGAACCTGGTCCTCACAGCTCCAAAGGCTGTCGTGCTGCCGTTACACCATGGCGGACCGCGCCGGGGTTCGCCGGCGCGCAGTCAAGTCTGCCATGGCCGCCGCACCGGGCGCGGCGGCGTCCGCCGGCGGATCGCACGGCCCGGGAGTGCCGCCGCGTACTGCGAGAATGAGCGGGTGAGGGATGCTGACGAGGTCGACCGGATCGTACGCGACTGGGAACGCGAGCGACCCGACCTGGATTTCGCTCCGCTGCAGGTGCTCTCGCGGGTGGCCCGACTCGCGAAGCACCTCGACCGGGCCCGCCGGCAGGCGTTCGCCCGATCGGAGCTCGAGGCGTCCGAGTTCGATGTGCTCTCAGCGCTGCGTCGAGCCGGAGCGCCCTATCGCCTCTCGCCCAAGCAGCTCCTGCAGCAGACGCTCGTGTCGAGCGGCACCATGACCAACCGGATCGATCGGCTCGTCGAGCGGGGGCTCGTCACGAGGCAGACCGACCCGAACGACGGTCGCGGCATCCTCGTCGAGATGAGCCCCGCGGGGCTCACCAGGGTGGACGCCGCGATCACGCGCCTCGTGGACGCCGAGGCGGAGCTGCTCGGCGGCCTGCCGGCCGCCGAGCAGAAGCGGCTGGCGGCCCTGCTGCGCAAGCTCAGCCTCGGATTCGACTGACGCGCTCCGGCGGATCCCTCGCCGGCGGGCCGTCGTCGCGCTAGCGGCGCAGCACCTTCCTCGCGAGCCAGTTGCCGACGAACTGCACGACCTGCACGAAGACGACGATGAGGATGACCGCCGCCCAGGTGATGACCGGCTCGAACTGCCGGTAGCCGTAGACCTGGGCGAAGTTGCCGAGGCCGCCGCCGCCGATGAGTCCGGCCACCGCGGTCATGTCGATGATCGCGACCAGCACGAACGTGTACCCGAGGATGAGCGGACCGAGCGCCTCGGGAAGCACGACGGTGCCGAGGATGCGGAGCGGCCCGGCACCCATCGACCGCGCGGCCTCGATCACGCCCGGCGACACCGTGAGCAGGTTCTGCTCGACGATGCGGGCGATCGCGAACGACGCCGCGAGCGACAGGGCGAAGATGAGCGCGTTGTTGCCGATGCCCGTGCCGATCACGACGCGAGCGAGCGGCTGCACCGCGGCGATGAAGATGATGAACGGGATCGGCCGGAAGAAGTTGATCACGATGTTCACGAGGGTGAAGACCGGCCGGCTCGACAGGAGGCTGCCCGGGCGGGTGGTGTAGAGCACGATGCCGAGCAGGAGCCCGACGGCGCCGCCGATGAGCAGCGTGAGCGCCACCATGTAGAGCGTCTCGACCGCGGCGATCCAGAACTCGCCCTGCAGTTCGAAGAGGCGATCCATCACGCCACCTCCGTCACGTCGACGCGCTCGGCGATCGTCGCGAGCACGCCGTCGACGGTGGCGTCGGGCCCCCGCAGGGCGAGCGTGAGGTGCCCGAAGGCGCGACCCTGGATGTCGTTGATGCCGCCGTAGACGAGCTCGAACCCGACGCCGGCGGCGGCGAGCTCGAGGAACACCGCCGCCTGCGAGGCGTCGCCGTCGCGGAACGAGATCGTGACGATGCGCCCCTCGTGCCGCTCGCGCAGCACCGCGAGCTCGGCGGGCGACGGGATGCCCTTCACGACCGTCGCGACGAACCGCTGAGACGAGGGGTTCTGCGGGTTCGAGAACACGTCGAACACCGGTCCGTGCTCGATCACCCGGCCGCCGTCCATGACGGCGACCTTCGTGGCGATGGACTGGATCACGTCCATCTCGTGCGTGATCACGATGATCGTGACCCCGAACTCCCGGTTCACGCGCTTGAGGAGCTGGAGCACCTCCTGGGTGGTCTCGGGATCGAGGGCGCTCGTCGCCTCGTCGGCGAGCAGCAGCCGTGGGGAGGTCGCCAGGGCTCGGGCGATGCCCACGCGCTGCTTCTGGCCGCCCGAGAGCTGGTCGGGGTAGCTGCGCGCCTTCTCGGCCAGCCCGACGAAATCGAGCAGCTCCGTCACGCGCGCCGCGATCTGCGACGTGGACGCGCCCGCGACCCTGAGCGGGTAGGCGATGTTCTGCCACACCGTCTTCGAGTTGAAGAGGTTGAACTGCTGGAAGATCATGCCGATGCCGAGCCGGATGCCGCGGAGCTCGCGCTCGGGCATCGTCGTGATCTCGCGGCCGTCGACCTCGATGCTGCCGGAGGTCGCGGGTTCGAGCGCGTTCACGAGCCGCACGAGCGTCGACTTCCCGGCGCCCGAGTACCCGATGATGCCGAAGACATCACCGGGCTCGACCACGAGGCTCACGTCGTCGATCGCGACGATCGGCGATCCGTTCCGTCCAGGGGCGGGATACGTCTTCGTGACGTTCCGCAGGGCGACGAGCGCCATGTGGACACCTAGCCCTTCGCGGCCTTCGTGTCGGCCTCGACCTTGGCGAGCGAGTCGATCAGGTCGGACACCGGGGTCTTCACCGGCACGGCCGTGCCACCGGAGGCCTCGATGAGGCCGGCCTGCACCTCGGGGTCGGTCTGGAAGATCTCGACGAGCTTCAGGTAGGTCTCGTTCTCGGCATCCTCCGCCCGGGTGGCGAAGATGTTCACGTAGGGCAGCGCGTTCGGGTCGCTCGGGTCGTCCTGGGCGATGGCGTCGTCGAACGAGAGGCCGGCGTCCTCGACGAAGTCGTTGTTGATCACGGCGGCCGCGACGTCGGGCAGCGAGGTGGGCGTCAGCGACGCCTCGAGCGCGGTGACCTCGACCTTCGAGGCGGACGCGTCGATGTCGGCGAGGTCGGAGAAGATCGTGCCGCCGCTCTTCAGCTCGATGAGCCCGGCGGACTGCAGCACGAGCAGCGCTCGGGCCTGGTTCGATGCGTCGTTCGGCACCGCGACGGTCTCGCCCTCGGGGATGTCCTCCACCGCGTCGTACTTGGTGGAGTACAGGCCGAGCGGGTAGATCGCCGTCGAGCCGACCGGGACGAGCTCCTCACCGGACGAGACGTTGTAGTCGGCGAGGTACACGATGTGCTGGAACTGGTTGAGGTCGAGCTCGCCCTCGCTCGTCGCGGGGTTCGGCTGGGCGTAGTCGGCGAAGTCGACGAGCTCGATCGTGATGCCCTCGTCGGCCGCGGCCTCCTCGAAGGCCGACCATTGCGCGTCGGCCTTGCCGACGACGCCGATCTTCACGACGTCGGAGCCGCCGTCGCCGCCTGCGGCGGGAGCCGCGCACGCCGCGAGTCCGGCGATGAGCGGCACGGTGGCGAGTGCGGCGACGAGCTTGGTGGTGGTGCGTGACATGCTGTGGTTCCCTTTCGCTGGGCGCGCGCGTTCGGCTGCTGATGGCATGGAGCGGACATGGCTCCGCCACGGGTCGTGTCGTGGGGGGCGTCGATGCCGCGAACGCGGGCGCACTCCTAGGCTACGCGTAGGATCTTGCGTGCCACGACCGCACGGTCACGATTCGTCGCAGTTCCTGCGACGTCATCCGTCGAGCGCCTCAGAGAGTTCGAGCCAGCGGGTCTCGAGTTCGGCGACGGAGCGCTCGAGCGAGCGCAGCTCCTCGCCGAGGACGCCGAGGCCGACGTAGTCGCCCTGGTCGTGCCGGGCCATGCGCTCGTGCACCGCCGCGATCTCGCCCGCGAGCTTCTCGAGCCGTCGGTCGATCGCCGAGCGCTCCTTCTCCGCAGCGCGACGCCCCGCCCCGGTGAGCGAGTCGGATGCCGCCGGCGCGGCGACCCCCGAACCCGGAAGCGCCTCCCCGCCCGCCGAGCGCGCGGCATCCGTCGCCTGCCGGAGCTCCAGGTACTGCTCGACGCCGCGCGGCAGGTCGCGCAGGTGCCCGTCGATGATCGCGAGCTGCCGGTCGGTGACGCGCTCGATGAGGTACCGGTCGTGGCTGACCACGAGGAGCGTGCCGGGCCACGAGTCGAGGAGGTCCTCGATGGCGGCGAGCATGTCGGTGTCGAGGTCGTTCGTGGGCTCGTCGAGGATCAGGACGTTCGGCTCCGAGAGCAGGATCAGCAGCAGCTGCAGCCGCCGCTTCTGACCACCCGACAGGTTCTTCACCGGCGTCGAGAGCTGGGCGTTCGTGAAGCCCAGCCGCTCGAGCAGCTGGCCGGGACTCATCTCCTTGTCGCCGACCCGGTAGCTCGTACGCTGCTCGGCGACGACGGCGCTCACGCGCTCCTCCGCCCACTCGGCGAGTTCGGCGAGCTCCTGGCTCAGCGTGGCGATCCTCACGGTCTTGCCGCGCTTCACCCGGCCGGTGGACGGCGACACCGCACCCGTGATGAGGCCGAGCAGGGTCGACTTCCCCGCACCGTTCACGCCGAGGATGCCGGTCCGCTCCCCCGGCGCGATGCGCCACTCGAGCTGGTGCAGCACCGTCCTGGTCGCCGGTGCGCCGGGCGCGGCATCCGGCACGGGGTACACCACCGACACGTCGAGCAGGTCGACGACGTCCTTGCCGAGGCGCGACACCGCGAGCCGGTTGAGCTCGACGGGATTGCGCAGGGGCGGTTCATCCGCGATGAGCTGGTTGGCGGCGTCGATGCGGAACTTGGGCTTCGACGTCCGGGCGGGCGCGCCGCGTCGCAGCCACGCGAGCTCCTTCCGCATCAGGTTCTGCCGCTTCGCCTCGGACGCCGCGGACATCCGGTCGCGCTCGACGCGCTGCAGCACGTACGCCGCGTAGCCTCCCTCGAACGGTTCGACGATCCCGTCGTGCACCTCCCACGTGTCGGTGCAGACCGCGTCGAGGAACCACCGGTCGTGCGTCACGACCACGAGCGCACCGGCATCCGTCGGCCACCGCCGTGTGAGGTGGCCCGCGAGCCACGCGATGCCCTCGACGTCGAGGTGGTTCGTCGGCTCATCGAGGAACACCACGTCCCAGTCGCCCACGAGGAGCGCGGCGAGGCCGACGCGGCGGCGCTGACCGCCGGAGAGGCTCGCGATCTGGGCGTGCCAGGGGACATCCGCGAGCAGGCCAGCGATGACGTCGCGCACCTTGGCGTCCCCCGCCCACACGTGCTCCTCGATGCCGCCCACGACGGACTCCGCGACCGTCGTGCCCGGATCCACGACATCGGCCTGGTCGAGCATGCCGATGCGGATGCCGCGGCGCCGGGTCACGCGGCCGCCATCGGGCTCGAGCCGGCCTGCGAGGAGCTTCAGCAGCGTCGACTTCCCGTCGCCGTTGCGACCGACGACGCCGATGCGATCACCCTCGTCGATGCCGAGGGTGACCTCGTCGAAGACGGTGCGCGTCGGGAATTCGAGGTGCAGGCGCTCGGCGCCGAGGAGGTGTGCCATGTCCTGTCGAGCCTACTCGGCGGCGGCAGGAGCAGCGCCGCCCTCAGCGGGCGAGGACCCGGGCGCCGTGCACCGGTCCGTGCGCGTGCACGGCGTTGAGCCGAGCGGCCGAGAGCGCGATCTGCAGCTCGAGCGCGGAGTCGGCGTCCTCGGCGAGGAACGCCACGGTCGGTCCCGACCCGGACACGAGGCCGGCGAGCGCACCATGCGCCTCACCGAGCTCGAGGATGCCGCCGAGCCCGGGGGCGAGGCCGAGGGCGGCGTCCTGCAGGTCGTTGTGGAGCGCCGCGGCGAGACGATGGGCGTCGCCCGCTCGCAGCGCATGGAGCACCGCCGCGTCGACGACGGGAGGCACTCCTGAGGGGGCGATCCGCACGGTCTCCTCACGCCGACGATCGAGCTCCCGGTACACCGCGGGGGTCGAGAGGCCGAACTCGGCGACCGCGAGCACCCAGTGGAAGGAACCCGTGGCCAAAGCCGGGCTCAGCCGATCGCCGCGCCCCGTGCCGATGGCCGTGCCGCCCGTCAGCGCGAACGGCACGTCGGCACCGAGCTTCGCGGCGAGCGCGTGCAACTCCTCCTTCGGGAGCGCCGTGCCCCACAACGCGTCGCAGGCGACGAGCGTCGCCGCGGCGTCGGCCGAGCCGCCCCCCATGCCGCCTGCGATCGGCACTCGCTTCTCGATCTCGAGGTGCACGCCTCCGGGCACTCCGACGGTGCGGGCGAGCAGTTTCGCGGCCCGCACCGCGAGGTTCGACCCGTCCACCGGCAGGGCCGAGGTGTCGATGGGCCCGCTGAAGCTCACGCTGTACTCGTCGTCGGGCCATGCGCGCACGTCCTCGTAGAGCGAGACCGCCTGATAGGCGGTGGCCACGTCGTGATAGCCGTCGGGCTGCACGTCGCCCACTCGCATGAAGAGGTTGATCTTGCCCGGCGCTCGGACGTGCACCGCATCGTCCGTCGCCGCCATCGTCATGCTTCCACGCTATCCCACGGTGCTCGCGCGACGAGGGCCGAGTCGCGCGCGCGGCGCCGTCGCTAGCTCCCGGTCTCGGCCGGACTCGCGGGCGACGCCCCGGCCGCTCGGGCGATGCGCAGGAAGTCGATGACGCCAAGCTGCTCGCCTCGCGCCTGCGGGTCGACGTGCGCCGCCTCGAGCACGGCGGTGGCCGACGCGGAGCTGCCTCCGAGCACCTGCGAGAGGGCCTGGCGCAGCATCTTGCGACGCTGCTGGAACGCGGCGTCGACGATGGCGAAGGTCGAGAGCCGCTCCGATTCGGTACCGGGCTGATCCGCCCGGTCGAACCCGACCAGCACCGAGTCCACGTTCGGCACGGGCCAGAACACCATGCGCGACACCTGGCCGGCCGTGCGCCAGCGCCCGTACCATGCGGCTTTCACGCTCGGAGCACCGTACACCTTGGAGCCGGGCTCGGCCGCGAGCCGGTGCCCGACCTCGGCCTGCACCATCACGATGCCCGACTGCAGCGATGGGAAGTGCTCGAGCAGGTGCAGCAGCACGGGGACCGACACGTTGTACGGGAGGTTCGCGACGAGTCGCATCGGTTCGCCCGGCAGTGCCGTCACGCGCAGGGCGTCGTCGTGGATGACGGTGAGCGAGGTGCCCGGCTGCATGATGCGCACCGTGTGGGGCAGCTGCTCCGCGAGGCGGCCGTCGATCTCGACCGCGATGACGGACGCGCCCGCCTCGAGCAGCCCGAGCGTGAGCGACCCGAGCCCGGGGCCGATCTCGAGCACCGTCTCACCCGACGCGACCCTCGCGGTCTGCACGATCCGCCGCACCGTGTTGCCGTCGTGCACGAAGTTCTGCCCCAGCTTCTTCGTCGGCGTGACGTCGAGCAGCTCGGCGAGATCGCGGATCTCGGC
>JAPSJU010000149.1:0-3913 GCA_031178025.1 Agromyces sp.
CGAGGCGATCGAAGCACTCGTCGAGGGGCGACGGCGAGCTCTGGTCGTGCAGCGCACGGGGTGGGGCAAGTCCGCGGTCTACTTCGTGGCGACCCTGCTGCTGCGCCGGCAGGGCGCCGGCCCGACGGTGCTCGTCTCGCCGCTGCTCGCGCTCATGCGCGATCAGATCGCCGCCGCGGAACGCGCCGGCGTGCGCGCCGTCGCGATCAACTCGACCAACGCGCACGAGTGGGCCGACGTCCTCGCGCGGCTCGACGCCGACGAGGTCGACGTGCTGCTCGTCTCGCCCGAGCGGTTGAACAATCCGGCCTTCCGCGATCAGCAGCTTCCGGCCCTCGTCCGGCGAATGGGCATGCTCGTGGTCGACGAGGCGCACTGCATCAGCGACTGGGGCCACGACTTCCGCCCCGACTACCGGCGGCTCCGCGAACTCATCGCGCGCATGCCGGTCGAGGTGCCGGTGCTCGCCACCACGGCGACCGCGAACAGCCGCGTCGTCGCGGACGTCGCCGAGCAGCTGGGCGTCGGTGGCGCGGCCGGCGACGAGCCCGGCATG
This sequence comes from Agromyces sp., assembly GCA_031178025.1. Classification (GTDB taxonomy): domain Bacteria; phylum Actinomycetota; class Actinomycetes; order Actinomycetales; family Microbacteriaceae; genus Agromyces. Next base: position 557 of record JAPSJU010000149.1, read on the forward strand.
CCCGACGAGGGGCGCGGGGTGCTCACCATCCGCGGCCCGCTCGCGCGTGCATCGCTGCGGCTCGGCGTGCTTCGCCTGCCCGACTCCACCACCCGTCTGGGATGGCTCCTCAGCCACCTCGACGACCTCCCCGGATCGGGCATCATCTACGCCCTCACCGTGGCGGCGGCCGTCGACACCGCACGCGTGCTGCGCGACCGGGGCCACGCCGTGCGTGCGTACACCGGCCAGACCGACCCCGACGAGCGAGCCGAGTCCGAGGGCATGCTGAAGCGCAACGAGCTCAAGGCGCTCGTCGCGACGAGCGCACTCGGCATGGGATTCGACAAGCCCGACCTCGGGTTCGTGCTGCACCTCGGTGCCCCGTCCTCGCCCGTCGCCTACTACCAGCAGGTGGGCCGCGCGGGGCGCGCCACCGAGAGTGCCGACGTGCTGCTCCTTCCGGGCCGCGAGGACGCCGACATCTGGCACTACTTCGCCACCGCGTCGATGCCCGACGCCGATCGCGCCGGTCGAGTGCTCGCCGCGCTCGGCGACGCGCCCGTCTCGACCCCGTCCCTCGAGGCGATGGTCGACATCCGGCGCACCCCGCTCGAGCTGCTGCTCAAGGTGCTCGATGTCGACGGCGCCGTGCGCAAGGTGCAGGGCGGCTGGGTCGCGACGGGCGCCCCGTGGGTCTACGACGAGGAACGATACCGTCGCATCGCAGCGGAACGCGAGGCCGAGCAGCAGCACATGATCGAGTACGAGCAGACCGACGGATGCCGCATGGAGTTCCTGCAGCGTTCGCTCGATGACGACACGGCCGCGCCGTGCGGTCGCTGCGACAACTGCGCCGGCGTCTGGTTCCCGGGCGACGTGGCCGACGCGGCCGCCCGTACGGCGGCCGGCGCGCTCGACCGCGTCGGCGTGCCGATCGAGCCGCGCGCCATGTGGCCGACCGGCGCCGATCGCCTGGGCGTGCCGGCGAAGGGCCGCATCCCGGTCGACGAACGGGCGGCCGAGGGGCGTGGGCTCGCGCGCCTCACCGACCTCGGCTGGGGCGGCACGCTTCGCGAGCTCTTCGCGGCCGGCGCGCCCGACGCCCCGGTGCCGCCGCGGGTGCTCGACGCGTGCGTGCGGGTGCTCGCCGAGTGGAACTGGTCGGAGCGCCCCGTCGGCGTCGTGTCGGTGCCGTCGCGATCCCGGCCGCAGCTCATCGACTCGCTCGCGCGCGGAATCGCGGACATCGGCCGCATCCCCTTCCTCGGTTCCCTCGCCCTCGACCCCGATGCCCGCAACGGCGGGCCCGGAGGCAACAGCGCGTATCGGCTCGCCGGCCTCTGGGGGCGGTTCGGCACCGACGGGCTCGAGGTGCCGGCCGGCCCGGTGCTGCTCGTCGACGATCAGCTCGACAGCCGCTGGACCCTCACGGTCGCGGCCCGCGAGCTGCGTCGTGCAGGCGCGACCGAGGTACTGCCGTTCGTGCTCGCGCTCCGCGGCTGAGACGCGAGCCCTAGCCGGGCGCGAGCGGCGTCATGCCGCGGGCGTGAGCTCCTTCGCCACGAGCGTCAGCACGTCGTACGTCGCGACGAGCTCGTCGTTCTGGTTCTTCAGCACCGCGTCCCAGCGCACCTCGCCGTACTCGTCGGTCTCCCGCGGCGTGATCTGCTTCGCCGTGAGCTCGACGCGGATCGAGTCGCCGGGCGAGACCGGCGTCACGAACCTGAGGTTCTCGAGCCCCGAGTTCGCCAGCACCGGCCCGGGCGCGGCATCCACGAAGAGCCCCGCGGCCCACGAGACGAGCAGGTAGCCGTGCGCGACCCTGCCGGGGAAGAACGGGTTCGCGGCCGCCGCGTCCTCGTCCATGTGCGCGTAGAACTTGTCGCCTGTGAACTCGGCGAACGTCTCGATGTCCTCGAGGGTGACCGTACGGGCCGGGCTCACGACCTGGTCGCCGATCCTGAGCTCTGCGAGCGACTTGCGGAACGGGTGCACGCCGCCCGGCTGCGACGCCGCCCCCTGGTGCCACACACCCGTGATCGCCGTGAGCATCTCGGGCGAGCCCTGGACGGCGGTGCGCTGCATGTGGTGCAGCACGGCGCGGATGCCGCCGAGCTCCTCACCGCCGCCGGCCCGACCGGGCCCGCCGTGCACGAGGTTCGGCAACGGCGAGCCGTGTCCCGTCGAGGTGCGCGCGTCGTCGCGATCGAGGAAGAGCACCCGGCCGTTGTACGCGGAGATGCCCGTCGCGAGCGCGACGGCCACCGCGGGGTCGTGGGTCGCGACGCTCGTCACGAGCGAGCCGCCGCCCCGCGACACGAGCGCGACGGCCTCGTCGAGCGAGGTGTAGCCGACGACGCTCGCCACCGGTCCGAAGGCCTCGACCTCGTGCAGCGCGGGGCTCGAGGCATCCGCGAACCGCAGCAGCATCGGCGCGACGAAGGCGCCGTCGGATGCCGCCCCGGTCGCGCCGTCGGCCTGCACGACGGTGGGCGCACCCGCGGATCCGACCACCACCTCCCCGCCCGCCGCCTCGAGCCTGCCCACCTGCCGCAGCACCTCGTCGCGCTGGGTCAAGGACGCGAGCGGGCCCATCGTCACGCCCTCGGCACGCGGATCGCCGACGACCACGCGCTCGGCGATCCGCGCGCGCACCGCGTCGATGACCGACTCGACCGATGCCTCCGGCACGATCGCCCGGCGGATGGCCGTGCACTTCTGGCCCGCCTTCGACGTCATCTCCGTGACGAGCTGCTTGACGAACGCGTCGAACTCCGGCGTGCCCGACACGGCGTCGGTGCCGAGCACGCTCGCGTTGATCGAATCGGTCTCGACGGTGAAGCGCACGCCGCCGGTCTGCACGGACTCGTGCCGGCGCAACCGCTCGGCGGTCGACGCCGACCCCGTGAACGCCACCAGGTCGCCGAGCCGCAGGTGCTCGAAGAGCTCGGGCACGCTGCCGCTCACGAGCTGGAGCGACCCCTCGGGAAGCAGCCCCGACTCGACGAGGATGCGCACGCACGCCTCGGTGATGTAGCCCGTCGGCGTCGCCGGCTTGACGAGGGTCGGCATGCCGGCGAGGAAGGCGGGGGCGAACTTCTCGAGCGAACCCCACACGGGGAAGTTGAACGCGTTGATCTGCACGGCGATCCCGGGCAGGCGGCTGTAGATGTGCCGGCCGAGGAACGACCCGTCCTTCGAGAGCTGCTCGACCTGTCCGTCGACGTACACCTTCGCATTGGGCAGCTCGCGCCGGCCCTTCGACGAGTAGGTGAAGAGCACGCCGATGCCGCCGTCGACATCGACCCATGAGTCCTGCCTCGTCGCGCCGGCCCGGGCGGACAGCTCGTACAGCTCCCCCTTGCGCTCGGTGAG
>JAPSJU010000149.1:4013-5572 GCA_031178025.1 Agromyces sp.
CGCTCACGGGGCATCCCACAGGTAGAAGCCCTCGCCGCTCTTCCGGCCGAGCCGGCCCTCGGCGACCATGCGGCGCAGGAGTGGGGGCGGGGCGAACCGCTCGCCGAGCGTCGACGAGAGGTACTCGGCGATCCCGAGCCGCACGTCGAGCCCGACGATGTCGGTGAGCCGCAGCGGGCCGACCGGATGCTTGTAGCCGAGCACCATGGCCGCGTCGATGTCCTCCGCCGACGCGACGCCGTCCTCGAGCATGCGGATCGCCTCGAGTCCGAGGGCGACGCCGAGCCGGGACGAGGCGAATCCCGGGGCGTCGGCGACGACGATCGGGGTCTTGCCGATCGCGTGCACCCACTCGCGCGCCTCGGCGACGAGGGTGCCGTCGCTCGCGTCGCCGCGCACGATCTCGACGAGCTGCGACGCGGGCACGGGGTTGAAGAAATGCATGCCGAGGAACCGCGACGGCCGGTCGAGCAGCGCGGCGAGCTGGTCGATCGAGATCGACGAGGTGTTCGAGGCGAGCGCGGCGTCCTCGGCGAGCACCGCCTCGACGCGGGCGAGCGCGTCGACCTTCAGGTCGAGGTCCTCCGGCACGGCCTCGATCACGAGACCCGCTCCGGCGAAGTCGCGCACGTCGGTGCTCGTGGCGAATCGGGCGCCGACGGCGGCCTCGTCGTCGACGATGCCCCGAGCGACGGATGCCGCCAGCGACTCGCGCACGCGCGCGGCCGCCGCCGCGGCGGCATCCGCGTCCCGCTCGACGACGGTCACGCGGGATCCGGCGAGCAGGAACGCGTGCGCGATGCCGGCGCCCATGCGTCCGCCGCCGAGGACGCCGACGTCGGACGGGGCGCCGCTGCCGGTCTCGCTCACGACCTCTTCTGCTTCCGCTCGAGGAATTCGGTCATGCGCCGCATCTTCTCGGGGCTCTCGAAGAGCTCGGCCTGGGCCTCGAGGTCGACAGCCGGGTGGGCCTCCCGCGGGGCGCGGACCACCCGCTTCGTGGCGATCGTCGCGGCCTGGTCGTTGCGGGAGATGCGGTCGGCGATCGCGTGCGCGACGGCCAGCAGCTCGTCGGCCGGATGCAGCGCGCTGACCAGCCCGATGGCGAGCGCCTCCTGCGCGTCGACGGCGCGCCCCGTGAGCAGCAGCTCCATCGCGCGGGCCTCGCCGACGATCTCCTTCAAGCGCCAGCCGGCCCCCGCCGCCGCGATGATGCCGAGGCTCGTCTCGGGGTTCCCGATGCGCAGGGAGGGCGACCCGATGCGGATGTCCGCGGCGTACGCGAGCTCGGCACCGCCGCCGAGCGCGTACCCGTCGATCGCGGCGATGACGGGCATCGGCAGCTCGGCCACGCGCATGAAGGCCCTGGCGTTGATGCCGCGCCGGGCATCGTCGGCCCGCCGGTCCCGCAACTCCGCGATGTCGGCGCCCGAGGCGAAGACGCCTCCCCAGCCGGTGAGGATGAGGACGCGCGGGATCGCCTCCAGCTCGGCGCAGAGCACGTGGATCGCGTCGACCATGGCCTGGTCGATCGCGTTGCGCTTCTCGGGCCGGTGCAG
>JAPSJU010000150.1 GCA_031178025.1 Agromyces sp.
GTCGCCGGTACGGTGGCCGGCCGGGACTCACCGGCAGGCGTCGGAGTGCTGCGTGATGCCGTGTCAACCATCGTCGGTTCTCGTCCTTCGTGTGCGGAGTGGCTCGGTCCAAGGTAGGACCGCCTCCGGACAGCCGGAAACGAGACGTCCGTGCCCTACAAGGCGGACGCGGGGGCCCTCCGGGTCGGCTGTCGGCACTCTACAAACGGCGTCGCGATCCGGGTGGCACGCTCCACAAGGCGACCCGCGGTACCCGGAACCGAACGGGCCTCAGCGATGGAAGAACGCACTGGCACGGCGCGTCCAGAGCAAGGCGATCACGATGAGGGCGAGGGCGATGCCGACGTATTCCCCGACCGCGCCCGCCGGGTTCGCGATCGCCAGGAACACCGAGTGCGCGATCGAGAGCACCTCGACGACGGTGATCACCGTTCGAGCTCCGCTGCTGCCGCGCATCAGCCCGAGGGCCACGACGACGACGACCGCCCCGATGGCGATCGAGACGAGGGCCGCAACGACGAGCTGACCAGCGCCCCCGAACTGCTGGACGACCGAACCGATGTGCGTCTGGAAGAGCAGGAGCGTGCCGCCCAGCACGTCGAGCGCGCCCGAGATCCACGTCAGCACGGCGACGACCGTCACCCCGATCGGCCTCGACGCCGCGTTCGGCATGACCGCTCCCCCGCCCCGGGCGCCGCCGGTCACGGCGCGTCAGGTGCGATGCTAGCCCTCCAGCGGCGAGCCCGCGACCACCGCGAGCAGCGCCTCGCCGTACGCCTCGCGCTTCTTCGCGCCGATTCCCGTGATGCCGTCGAGCTCGGCGAGCGAGGCCGGCTGGGCGACGGCGATCGCCCGCAGCGTGCTGTCGCCGAACACGATGTACGCGGGGACGCCCTGCTCGCGCGCCTCCGCGGCCCGCCAGGCGCGCAACGACTCGAAGAGCTCGGCCTGGGCCGGCTCGAGGTCGGCCGCGACGGAGACGGCCTTCGGCCCCCTCGAGCGCGGCGCCCGCTCGGCCTCGGTGCGGAGCATGACGGTACGCGCGCCCGAGAGCACCTCGGCGGCGGCATCCGTGATCGTGAGCGTGCCGTACTCGCCACTGGTCGCGAGGAGGCCCTGGGCGAGCAGTTGCCGCACGACCCCCCGCCACTGCTGCTCGCTGGTGTCGGCGCCGATGCCCCACGTGGCGAGCGCATCATGGCCGTACTGGCGTACGCGCGGGGTCTGCTTGCCGCGGAGGATGTCGATGAGGTGTCCGGCGCCGAACTTCTGCCGCCGTTCCCGCTGCAGCCGCACGATCGTCGACATGAGCTTCTGCGCGGCCACGGTGCCGTCCCACGCGGCGGGCGGCTCGAGGCAGGTGTCGCAGTTGCCGCACGGCTCGCTCGACTCGCCGAAGTAGGCGAGCAGGTTCTGGCGACGGCACTGCACGGTCTCGCAGAGGGCGAGCATCGCATCGAGGTGCTGCGCCAGGCGGCGGCGGTGGGCGAGGTCGCCCGGGCTCTCGTCGATCATGCGACGCTGCTGCACGACGTCCTGCAGGCCGTAGGCGAGCCACGCCGTCGCCGGTGCCCCGTCGCGACCGGCACGGCCCGTCTCCTGGTAGTACCCCTCGACCGACTTCGGCAGGTCGACGTGGGCGACGAAGCGCACATCCGGCTTGTCGATGCCCATGCCGAACGCGATGGTCGCGACGACGACCACGCCGTCCTCGCGGAGGAACCGCTCCTGCGTTCGGCGGCGGGTCGCCGCGTCGAGGCCCGCGTGATAGGGCAGCGCGTTCACGCCGTTCGCAGCGAGGAACCCGGCGATCTTCTCGGTGCTCGCCCGGGACAGCGCGTAGACGATGCCGGACACCGGGACGCCCGCAGCGTCGACGCCCTCGCTGCGCACGAAGTCGAGGAGCTGGGAGCGCACCTCGAGCTTCGGCCCGATGCGGTACTGGATGTTGGGCCGGTCGAAGCTCGACACGAAATGGCGCGCATCGTCGAGCGAGAGCCGCGAGGTGATCTCGCGATGCGTCGCCTCGGTGGCGGTGGCGGTGAGGGCGATGCGAGGCACGTCGGGCCACCGCTCGGCGAGGTCCGAGAGCGCGAGGTAGTCGGGGCGGAAGTCGTGACCCCATTGTGCGACGCAGTGCGCCTCGTCGATCGCGAACAGGGCGACCCTGCCGGCCTCGAGGAAGCGCTTGGCCGACTCGGAGTTCAACCGCTCGGGGGCGATGTAGAGCAGGTCGAGCTCGCCGGCGAGGTAGTCGCGCTCGACCTGCGCCCGCTCGGCCGGCTGCTGGCTCGAGTTGAGGTAGGCCGCGCGCACCCCGTTGCGCACGAGTGCGTCGACCTGGTCGTGCATGAGCGCGATGAGCGGCGAGACGACCACCCCCGTGCCCTCGCGCAGGAGCGACGGGATCTGGTAGCAGAGGCTCTTGCCCGCACCGGTCGGCATGAGCACCACGGCGTCGCCGCCGTTCGTCACCTGCTCGATGATCGCCGCCTGCTCGCCACGGAAGCCGTCGTAGCCGAACACGGTGTGCAGCGCCGCTGCGGCGCTCGGGAAGCGCGGCGCCGCGGCGCGCCCGACGGGGCCCGGTACGGCCGGGCGCGAGCGCGTGCCCGTCGAGGGCCGGCCCGCCTGCACCGCGACCCCGGCTCTGGTCGGCGGCGCCCAGTCGCGATCGACGGGCGGCGCCCACTCCTCATCGTCGGGCGGCGCGAGCTGCTCCGGGTCCCACGGCACCTCGTCGGTCCAGGCGGATGACTCCGCGCCACGGCCCTCGCTCTTCCACGTCACCCGACGACCCTACCCGGCGGGGCCGACAGCGAGCCGCTGTCGCAGACAACCGGGTGCGCGGGCACCGCGACCCCCGGACCATGGGCGTGGTCGGGGGTCGCGGCGCCCTGCGTGGTGCCGTCAGTCGGCCGAGCGACGCCGCACCGCGAGCCAGGTCACGAGCGCCGCCGCGACCAACGCGAGGGCACCACCCCCGATCCACAGCACGTCGCCGACCGGAACCGTGCCCGGCTGCGACGACTCGCCGGTCGACGGGGCGCCGGACGCGGTGGGCGCGCTGGCGCCGGACCCCGCTCCGCAGGCGGCCGAGTCCGAGCCGGCGCCCATCGCCTCACCCGCCGAGGGCTGCCAGTCGAACCCGAACTCGCCCGAGATCGGATGCCCGTCGGTCGAGACGACCTGCCAGACCACCGTGTACGCGCCCGCGGGACCGAGCTCGGCCGGCACCTCCGCCGTGGCGTCCTCGACGGTCGCGCAGGCCGTCTCGTAGTGCCGGCCATCGGGCCCCACCACCTGCAGCACGGTGTTCTCGCCGAAGTCGAGCAGCGCGTCGTTCGTCGTCAACGAGACGATGCCGGGCTGCTCGGTGACCGTCGCACCCTTGGCAGGAGTCGTGCCCACGACCGTGTTGTGCGCCGACGCCGACATCGCCGGCAGCACGGCGAGCACCGCGGATGCCGCGATGACGAGCACCGCCCGGCCCGCGCTGCGCGCGTGCATCACGCCGACGCCTTCGGGCGCCGTGCCGCCAGGGCGAGCACGACCCCCGCGGCCCCGACCACGAGGCCACCGACCCCGAGGACTCGCGCGACGAGGTCGTCCGAGCTCGCCGCCGCGGCATCCGATGCGGTGTCGCCGTGGGCCGCGCCCTGGTCGTTCCCCGCGGCGGTCGTCCCATGTCCGTCGTCGCTCGCGTCGGTCACGACGACGGTCGGGGCGGGGCTCTCGGGCTCGTCGCCGCCCTCCTCGGCGAGCTCGTTCCAGTCGGTCTCGCCCTCCGCGCAGCTCTGGAGCACGGGGAAGGCGAGCGTGTCACCGGCGGCGTCCTCGGGGAGGCGCACGGAGAGCTCGATGGTGTCGCGGTAGCCGTCCTCGACGGGCGTGATCGCGGAGTAGACGACCTGTGCGGTGCGGTCGCCGTCGGCCACCTTCTCGATGGTCCAGTTCGGGTGGAGCGTCGGCGACACGGAGTCGATGGACTCGGGGATGTCGAAGGTGAGCGCCGTCGTCGGCGAGCCCTCGCAGCCGTGGCTGAACGCGAAGGTCAGCACGGTGTGACTGCCGGCGGCGGTGCCGCTGGGAGTGACGGTGACATGGGCCTGCGCCGCGAGCGGCGCGGCCAGGACGAGGAGTGCGCCGCCGGCGATGCCGGCGGCGGTGAGCAGTGCGTTGCGCATGGTGGAGTGCTTTCGTGTCGTGTGGGGTTCGGAGACGCCGGAGCGCCGACCGCGGTCGATGAGGATCGCCGCCTATCGGGCGGCGGTCATCGCCGGCGGGCCACGCGACCATGCCGCAGTGTGGACGAAGACGGGGATGAGGGAGGCGCTCGCGTCGGCGATGCGCAGGCGGACGGTGATCAGCCGGACCGGCCCCGGGATGGATGTCAGGCGACGCACGATGAGGCGCACCGTCCGCCCCGCCGCGTCGACCACCCGGTCGACGAGCGCGAGCGCGGCGACCGTGACGATCGCCGCGATGAGGTGCGTGACGGGCATCAACGTGTGACCGTGCTCGACGCCGGCGGCACCGGCCATCGCGTCGAGGTGGGCGGATGCACCGTGCCCCGCGTGTCGGCCGCCGTCTGCGGCGGAACCGGTCGCCACCGGTGCCGCGCCGCCGATGGCGTAGCAGAGGTGGAGCGAGGCCTGGGCGATCACCGCGGCGGCGGTCGTGCGCAGGAGCCGGGCGCCGGAGCCCGTCACCAGCACCGCGAGCGGCGTCGCGAACCCCACGGCGACCAGCAGGGCGATCGGACCCGGCGCGGCGCCGCCCCCGATGGTATGCGCGAGGGCCGCGACGAAGGCCGCGAAGGCGGCGATCGCCGCTCCGCGGGACGCGCGCAGGCCCCGTGACGTCACCTCCCCAGCCTAAACGCCGGGCCCGCCGACGCGAACGACCCCGGGCACGAGGGCCCGGGGTCGTTCGTGCGACCAGGTCAGTCGACGGCGATCGTGAACGAGCTCGTCGTGCCGGTCTCCGTCGTGATGTCGAACCGGGTGAGCCCCGTCGTGCCCGCCGGGATCGTGAACGACACCGTCGCCGTGCCGATCTCGTCGGTCGTGGGCGTGTAGGCCCGCACGACCGGCGCGGTGGCCAGCGGCACGCCACCGAGCGCCACGGTGACCGTGGTGGCTGCCGGCTCGTCCCGGGTGAAGTCGAGCGATGACAGGTTGACGGTCACCTGGTCGCCGGCGTCGTAGCCGTCCGAGTCGGGCGCTACGAGATCGACGCCGACCGCACGCTGGGCGTAGTCGGGCGACGCGGTGCCGAACTCCTCGAAGTAGTCGACCATCGCCTCGAGGTCGACCTTGCCGCTGTCCGCCTTGTTCGTGCCCTGGCGGAAGGTGACGAAGTTGTCGCCGCCGGAGGCCAGGAACGAGTTGGCGCCGACGCTGTACGTCGCGGCCGGGTCGAGCGGCGCACCGTTGAGGAAGATCTCGGTGATGCGTGATCCGGCGGGCGCATTCGGGTCGTACGTGTACGAGAAGCCCTCGCTCACGCCGAGCTTCAGGAAGGGACGCGATGCCCCGGCCGGCTGCCACTGCTC
>JAPSJU010000151.1 GCA_031178025.1 Agromyces sp.
TGCTCGACGATGTCGGCCAGGTCGACCAGCCGTCGCTCGGGCAACTCCCGTTCCGAACGGGCGAGCAGCAGCAGCCCGTCGATGAGGCGTTCATGGCGCGCGTTGACCTCGAGCAGCGTGTCGCCCAGCACCTTCAGGTCGGTCGACGCCTCCTGCCGCTGCACCGCCACCTCCAGGAGGGCCCGGTTCACGGCGAGCGGTGTGCGCAGCTCATGCGACGCGTTCGAGATGAAGCGTCGTTGCGCATCGAAGCTCGTGTCGAGACGCGCGAGCATCCCATCGAACGTCTCCGCCAGGTCCTTGATCTCGTCGCGGGGCCCTGTGAGATGGATCCGTTCGTGCATCCGCCGGTCTGCGTCGGGCGCGTCGGCGATGCGACGAGCGGTCGCCGTGATCGTGCTCAGCGGCTGGAGCATCCGGCCTGCGACGAGCCAGCCGATCCACACGGCCAGTCCGCCCACGAGCACGAGGGCGACAGCACCCTGCGTCACCAGCGCTCGGAGCGCCTCATCGCGTGCGGCGCCCACGACGCCCACGACGAAGTCCTCGGGAACGCCCGTGGACTCCGCCGGTTCGACTCCCGTCATCGGACTCGTGTCGGGGAAGTCCATCGCCCGCTCGACGACGCCCTGTCCTCCGAGCAGGAACTGCTGCTGCACGAGTGCCCATGTCACGGCCAGCATCACGATCCCGGCGGCGACGAACAGTGCGCCGTAGACGAGCGTCAGCCTGGCGCGGAGGGTGAGGCGGACGTTGCTCATCGGATGCGGTATCCCACGCCGGCTTCCGTCTCGATGATCGGCGGATCGCCGAGCTTGCGCCGCAGCTTCAGGACGGTGATGCGCACCACGCCCGTGAACGGATCGATGTTCTCGTCCCACGCCTTCTCGAGGAGCTGCTCCGCCGACACGGCTGCACCGTCCGCGAGCAGCAACTCGACGAGCAGCGCGAACTCCTTCTTCGACAGCGGCACGTACCGGCCGTCACGCACGACCTCTCGGCGGTGCGTGTCCACCCGCAACCCTGCGCGCTCCAGGATCGGGTCGGTCGCCGGGCGGGAGCGCCGGCCGAGCGCGTCGACCCGGGCACCGAGTTCGGCGAACGCGAACGGCTTGGAGAGGTAGTCGTCGGCGCCGATGGAGAGTCCGGCCACGCGATCCTCGACACTGCCGGCCGCCGTGAGCATGAGCACGCGGGTGGCGGCATCCGACGCCGCGATGTGCCGGCACACGTCGTCGCCGTGCACGAGCGGCAGGTCGCGGTCCAGCACGACCACGTCGTAGTCGTTCACGTCGACCCGCTCCAGCGCCGCGCCACCGTCGGCCACGACATCCACGGCATGCGCGGCATTCCGCAGCCACTCGGCGACGGCACCCGCCAGCAGTGGTTCATCCTCGGCGACCAGGATCCGCATGTGCCCATTGTCGCGCGACGCGGCGTTTCCCGGGCGTTAGCGAAAACGGTCACGCCAGGGAAACGCACCACCTGATGTCGTGGTGACGACCGGACGCATCGGGCGGCCGGTGGAAAGGACACATCATGTTGAGATCACTCAGGCGAGCGTCATCCGCCCTCGCCGCAGCCGCGCTGATCGCCACGCTCGCGCTCGCGGGCTGCGCCGCCACCGACTCTCCCGACGTCGCCTCCCTAAATGACGGTGATATCCCCAGCACCACCGAGCCGGACGACTCCTCCTCGGGAGGTGACGGCGTGAAGTTCGCCGAATGCATGCGCGAGCACGGCATCGACGTGCCCGACCCCGAAGCGGGAGACGGTGGCGGCGCCGTCCAGTTCGCGCTTCCGCGAGACAGCGATTCGAGTGCCATGAACGAGGCCATGGAGGCGTGCGAGGAGTTCCTCCCGAACGGGGGCGAGCCGATGAAGCTCAGCCCCGAGGAGCTGGCAGAAGCTCGCAAGTTCTCGGAGTGCATGCGGGAGAACGGCGTGGAGGACTTCCCCGACCCGGACGCCGACGGCAGCATCGTGATCGAGGGTGGCGCCATGGATGTCGATGACGAGTTCAAGGCTGCGCAGGAGGCATGCTCCGCGCACCTCCCCGGCGACGGCGAAGCTCCGGGATCCACATCCGGGGAGGAGGCGTCATGACCATCGGCAGGCGCATCGGCTGGGTGGCGCTCGGCGTCGTCACCGTCGCCGGCATCGGGCTCACCGCCGCCGCAGCGAACGGCTTCGGCTTCGATCCGGCCGACACCGACGACCGGACACCACCCGCCACCGCCGAGATCACTCGACAGGACCTCGTCGCCACCACCGACGAGCCCGGCGAGCTCGTGCACACGGGGGAATCCACCCTCCGTGGCACCGGCGTCGTGACGTGGCTGCCCTCTGAGGGGACCGTCGTCGAACGAGGCGGTCAGCTCGCTCGGCTCGACGAGGCCCCGGTCGTGCTGCTCTACGGGAGCATCCCGGCCTATCGCCAGCTCTCGAGCGGAACGACGGGTGCCGACGTGCGACAGTTCGAGGAGAACCTCTCGGCTCTCGGATACACCGGATTCGACGTCGACGACACCTTCACGTGGGCGACGGCCGAGGCGGTCATGGACTGGCAGTCCGATCTCGGGCTGGAGGAGACCGGCGTCGTGGAACCGAGCCGGCTGCACTACGCCGCCGGACCCGTCGTGGTCACGGAGCTCGCAGCGGCAGTCGGGGACATGGCCGGCGGTGAACTGCTGACCGTGGCCGGCCGCGATCGAGTCGTGACGGTCGATCTCGACGAGGCCGATCGCGGGTACGCGACCGTCGGCGCCGCCGTCGAGGTCAGCCTGCCGGACGGCACGACGTTCGCCGCCACGATCACCGCGGTGAAGACCGTGGTCGTCCCGGGTGATGAGTCGCCGACCGGAGATTCGGAGGACACGACGGTCGTCCGCGTCACCGTGACGCCGGATGATCCCGCGGCGATCTCCGCCGCCGGAAGCTCGACGGCCACGGTCGCGTTCACCGCCGACCGACGCGACGACGTGCTCACGGTTCCGGTGACCGCGCTCCTCGCGCTCGCGGAGGGCGGCTACGGCGTCGAAGTGCTCGACGACGACGGCGAGGCGGGGGCAGAGGCGTCCGGGGGCGCATCCACGAGGCTCGAGGCCGTGGAGACCGGCCTCTTCGCCGACGGACGCGTCGAGGTATCGGGGTCGGGCATCGCCGAGGGCGACCGGGTGGTGATCCCGGAATGAACGCGATGATCCAGCTCGAGCGAGTGCGCAAGTCGTACGGCGGCGTCACCGCCCTGCGCGACGCCGACCTCACGGTCGAGGAGGGCGAGTTCCTCGCGATCGTCGGTCCTTCCGGCTCGGGCAAGTCCACGCTCCTGCAGTTGGTCGGCACGCTCGATCGACCCAGCTCGGGCTCCGTCCGCATCGACGGGCACGATGTCGCCCGGCTCTCCGATCGGGAGTTGTCGGCCCTGCGCGCCCGGCGGATCGGCTTCGTCTTCCAGCAGTTCCACCTCACCGCCGGCGTCAGCGCGATCGACAACGTCAGCGAGGGCATGCTGTACCAGGGGCTGGCTTCCGCTCGGAGGCGGGTGCTGGCCGCCGACGCGCTCGAGCGCGTCGGCCTGGGGCATCGACTGCGACATCGGCCGCATGAACTCTCGGGTGGAGAACGACAGCGCGTCGCCGTCGCCCGGGCCATCGCCGGCTCCCCGGCGATCGTGCTGGCGGACGAACCCACGGGCAACCTCGACTCGGTGTCGGGGCGCGAGGTGATGCGCCTGCTCGCCGGGCTCAACCGCGACGGCACGACCGTGCTCGTCATCACCCATGATCACGACATCGCCGCGAGCGCCCCTCGGAACATCGCGCTCCGCGACGGGGAGGTACTCTCATGAACCACGACCTCACCCCGGCACGGCTCAGCCCCCGGGACGTCATACGCGTCGGCGGCGCGGGCCTGCGCGCACGACCGACACGGGTCGTGCTCTCAGCGCTCGGCATCGCGATCGGCATCGCAGCCATGATCGCCGTCGTCGGCATCTCCAGCTCCGGGCGTGCTGAGCTCGACCGCCAGCTCGACCGGCTCGGAACCGACCTGCTGACGGTCTCGCCGGGAAAGGACCTGTTCGGCGACGAGGCGACCCTCCCGGAGGACGCGCCGGAGATGATCGAACGCATCGGCCCCGTGACGAACGCGTCCGCGATCGGCAACGTCGACGCCAACGTGTATCGCAGCGACCTCATCCCCGAGCAGGCTTCAGGCGGCATCGCGACCTACGCCGTCGACCTCGATCTGCCTGAGACCGTCGGAGCGAGCCTGGCCGACGGCGTGTGGCTGAACGCAGCGACGGAACGCTACCCCGCCGTCGTCCTGGGCGCCGACACCGCCGATCGGCTCGGCATCCACCGTGCCGGAGCCGACGTGCAGATCCTCATCGGCGGCGAATGGTTCACCGTCGCCGGCATCCTCGACCCCGTCCCGCTCGCTCCGGAACTCGACACCGCCGCCCTCGTCGGCTGGCCCGCCGCGCAGGAGCTGCTCGACTTCGACGGTTCGCCCACCACCGTGTACACGAGGTCGGATGACGCGTCCGTCGATGCGGTGCGAAGCGTGCTCGCCGCCACCGCGAATCCGGCGGCGCCGAACGAAGTCGACGTGTCCCGTCCCTCCGACGCGCTCGCGGCGCGCGCGGCCGCGGACCAGGCGTTCACCGGGCTCCTCGTCGGACTGGGAGCGGTGGCGCTCCTCGTCGGCGGCGTCGGGGTGGCGAACACCATGGTGATCTCCGTGCTCGAGCGCCGGGGTGAGATCGGCCTTCGCCGCGCGCTCGGCGCGACCCGTGGCCACATCCGCGCCCAGTTCCTGACCGAGTCGCTCCTGCTCGCCCTCGTCGGCGGGGCAGCGGGCGTCCTGCTCGGGGTGGCCGCGACGGCCATGTACGCCGCCATCCAGGCGTGGCCGACGCTCGTTCCGCTCTGGGCTTCCGTCGGCGGGCTCGGTGCGACCGTGATCGTCGGGGTCGTCGCCGGCCTGTACCCCGCGGCGCGCGCGGCGCGACTCTCGCCCACCGAAGCGCTCGCGGCACCGTGAACGCCGGCGGAGCTCAGCCGAGCCGGGCGTCGAGGCGATCCCGACGGAACTGCCCGGCGAGCACGAGCAGCACGATCACGACCGCGAACACCGCGCACATGATGAGGCCGAGGGGGCCGGCGAGCCACGCCGGCGGGATCGGCGATCCGGCGGCGACGACGAGCGCACCGAGTCCCGCCGCCGCGTTGAACGCGCCGTGGCCGAAGACCGCAGGCCACACCGACCCGGTGCGCAGGCGGGTCCAGCCGAGCAGCACGCCCAGCAGGCTGCACGAGAGGATCATCAGCAGCACCCCGGTGACGTCGGTGAGCCCGAAGTTGTAGCCGAGCAGGATCAGCGGTGTGTGCCAGAAACCCCAGAAGGCGCCCGAGATCACGAGGGCGGGCCACGTGCCGAGCGGCCGCAGTGCGGGCAGCAGCCAGCCGCGCCAGCCGATCTCCTCCCCGAATGCGAAGGGCGCGTTGATGAGCGCTCCGACGAGGATGCCGACGAGCTGCATG
>JAPSJU010000152.1 GCA_031178025.1 Agromyces sp.
GCGGCGTCGTTGCCGCGGCGAGCTACGAGGCGCGCCGCTTCGGCGTGAACTCGGCGATGCCGATGTCGCTGGCACTGCAGCGCTGCCCGAACGCGATCGTGCTGCGTGGCGACTACTCGAGCTACTCCCGCTACTCGAAGCAGGTGATGCAGATCTTCGAGCAGATCACGCCGCTCGTCGAGCCGCTCTCCATCGACGAGGCGTTCCTCGACGTGTCGGGTGCCCGACGGCTGCACGGCAGTCCGGCCGAGATCGCATGGACCGTTCGCGAGCGGGTGCGGGCCGAGACCGGGCTCACCTGTTCGATCGGCGTCGCCGCGACGAAGTACGTCGCGAAGGTCGCGTCGAGTCGCGCCAAGCCCGACGGCATGCTCGTCGTGCCTGCCGCAGAGACCGTCTCGTTCCTCCATCCACTGCCGGTCTCCGCCCTCTGGGGGGTGGGGCGCGTCACCGAGGCGTCGTTGACGAAGCTCGGACTCCGCACCGTTGCGGATGTCGCCGCGATGCCCGCCGACGCGCTGGAGCGCGCGGTGGGTCCGGCGCTCGCCGCGCGCCTGGCACGACTGGCGAACGGCATCGATCCTCGCGAGGTGCACACGGCACGCGTCGAGAAGAGCATCGGACACGAGGTGACCTTCGGGTACGACCTCACCGACCCGGGCGAGATCCGGCGGGAACTGCTGCGGCTGGCCGACGACGTCGGCGTCCGGCTGCGCAAGGCGGGCCTCGTCGGCCGCACGGTGGTGCTGAAGCTGCGCTATGGCGACTTCCGCACCGTCACGCGGTCGCGCACGCTCGCCGAGCCGACGGACGTGGCGCGCCGCATCTTCGACGAGGCATCCGATGCACTCGGCGAACTCATCGGCGACGGTGCCCGCATCCGGCTCATCGGTGTCCGTGCCGAGCAGCTTCGGCCCTCTGGCGATGGGGCGATGCTCTGGGATCCCGACGAGGACTGGCGTGACGCCGAGCGCACCATCGACGAGGTCAGCGCGAAGTTCGGATCCGGAGCAGTGCAACCGGCGGCCCTGGTGGGCCGCCGGGACGAGCGACGGCGGCAACGGGCACGGCGGGGTGAAGCGGAGCCGGGACCGGCGTCGCCGGCACCGGGGCGGGGCTGGTAGCGCGCCGCCCGGGCGGGTAGCGTTGCCGGCATGGCTGAATTCGTACTCGAACTGGCAGAGAAGGTCGCCGGCGTCGGCGTCACGACGTCGTATGGCGACGCGGTCGAGGTGAGCGGCACCACGATCATTCCGGTCGCGCTCGGCTACTACGGATTCGGCGGCGGCAGCGGCGACGCGGCGGGCCAGCAGAGCGGCGGCGGCGGTGGCGGCGGCGGGCTCTCCATCCCCCTCGGCGCGTACATCGCTCGCCCGGGCGCCGACGCGCGGTTCGAACCGAACATCGTCGGCCTGCTGCTCGTCGCGACACCGCTCATCTGGGTGAGCGGGAAGGCGCTCAAAGCCGTCATCCGTGCGCTGAAGCGCTGACCGGCCGCCCCGGGCGCGGCGGTGCTGCTCCCGGCGTATACTCGTTTCACGAAACACGGGAGTCCGGTGAGCCGGGCTGAGAGGAAGGTCCTCAACCTTCGACCGTCGAACCTGATCTGGGTCATGCCAGCGCAGGGAGGCCAACGCATCTCATTTCCCGTGCCTCTTTCCTCGAACAGAAAGGGCACGACAGTGCACAACACCACCACGTCCACCACGACGACCGAGCAGCCGACCACACGGCCCCGTACCCATCGGTGGCGGGTCGTCGACATCGTCGTCGCGAGCGTCATCGGCGTCGCGACCGGCTTGCTGTTCCTGTTCTGGAACAACGTCGGATACGCGTGGTTCAGCGCGGCCGATGCCCTCACCCCCGGGCTGGGCGGCATCGCGGTCGGCATCTGGCTGATCGGAGGTGTGCTCGGCGGACTGATCATCCGCAAGCCGGGCGCGGCGCTCTTCGTGGAGCTGCTCGCCGCGGTCGTCTCGGCACTCGTCGGCAACCAGTGGGGCATCGAGACGATCTACTCGGGGCTCGCGCAGGGGCTGGGCGCCGAGCTGGTGTTCGCGATCCTCGCCTATCGCCGATTCGGCCTCGTTCCCGCGATGCTCGCGGGAGCGGCGGCCGGCGCGGCCGCGTGGACCCTCGAGCTGTTCCTCTCCGCGAACCTGCAGAAGTCGCCCGAGTTCCTCGGTCTCTACCTCACGACCGTCGTCGTCTCGGGTGCCGTCCTCGCGGGCGTGCTCGGGTGGGTCATCGTGCGCGCCCTCGCGTCGACGGGAGCGCTCAGCCGGTTCGCGGCCGGGCAGGACGGCGCCCAGCGGGTCTGAGAGTGACGATGACTGGTGCGGTGGCGCCCGCTCGCGTGGAGGCACGCGGGTGGGCCTGGCGGCATGCGGGCCGGAAGCGCTGGGCGATCGAGGGGGTCGACCTCCGGATCGTCGAGGGTGAGCGCGTACTGCTCGTCGGACCGTCGGGCTCGGGCAAGTCCACGCTGCTGCAGGCGCTCGCGGGCGTCCACGGCGGCGAGGAGGAAGGAGAGGAGTCCGGCACGCTCCTCATCGACGGCCGGCCCGCTGCCGAAGCGCGTGGACGCGCCGGCCTGGTGCTGCAGGACCCCGACGCCCAGGTGATCCTCGCGCGAGTCGGCGACGACGTCGCCTTCGGTTGCGAGAACCTCGGCGTGCCCCGAGACGAGATCTGGAAGCGCGTCCGCGGCGCGCTCGACGATGTCGGCCTCCGCCTGCCACTCGACCATCCGACCAGCGCACTCTCGGGCGGCCAGAAGCAGCGGCTGGCGCTCGCCGGCGCCCTGGCGATGCGGCCAGGGCTCCTCCTGCTCGATGAACCGACGGCGAACCTCGATCCGGACGGCGTCGAGGAGGTGGTCGCCGCCGTGCATCGCGTGCTCGATCGCACGCACGCCACGTTCGTGGTCGTCGAGCACCGGGTCGACGTGTGGCTCCACCTCGTCACGCGACTCGTCGTGCTCGGCCGCGACGGTCGGCTGGTGGCGGACGGCGTGCCGGCCCGAGTGCTCGCCGAACACCGCGACGAGCTGCTCGCGGCGGGTGTCTGGGTCCCCGGAGCCCCGCTGCCCGTGGCGTCCGCCGGAACGCCGGGGCGATCGACGGCGGAACCCGTGCTCACCGCCGAAGCGCTCGCGATCGGGCGCCGACGCGGCGCCGTCGTCCGAGAAGACCTGCATCTCGCGCTGCCCGCCGGCACGTCCACCGTGCTCACGGGCGCGAACGGGTCGGGAAAGTCCACCCTCGCCCTGACGCTCGGGGGCCTGCTCGAGCCGCTCGCCGGTCGGGTCCGTCCCTCGGCCGCGCTGGCGGGAGGACTCCGGCACGACCCGGTCCGCTGGCGATCCCGGGACCTGCTCACGCGTATCGGAACGGTCTTCCAGGAACCGGAGCACCAGTTCGTCGCGTCGACCGTTCGGCGAGAGGTCGCCGTCGGCCCGCGGGCGGCCCGCCTCGCGAGCGGTGAGATCGAACGCCGCGTCGACGAGGTGCTCGCACGGCTCCGACTCGATCACCTCGCCGCGGCGAACCCGTTCACGCTGTCGGGGGGAGAGCAACGCCGGCTGACCGTGGCATCGGTGCTCGTCACCCGCCCGCAGCTCATCATCCTCGACGAGCCGACGTTCGGCCAGGACCGGGTCACCTGGACGGAGCTCGTGACGCTTCTGCGCGAACTCGTGGACGACGGGGTGACCCTGCTCTCGGTCACCCATGACACGGCATACCGCGACGCCCTCGGCGAGCACCACCTCGAACTGCGCGGTCATCAGAGGGTCGGGTCCGCACGGTGAGCGCCGGCCCCTCGTTGCGGTTCGTCGACCGCGTCAATCCGGTGACTCGGCTCGCGGCCGCCATCCTGCTCACCACGCCGCTGCTCCTGAGCGTCGACTGGCTGAGCGCTGCCCTCGCGCTTGCCGTCCAGCTCGTGCTCTTCGCGGCTGCAGGGGTTCGGCCGGGCACCCTCGCCGCCCGGTGCTGGCCCATCCTCGTCGCCGCCCCGATCGCCGGCACCAGCATGCTCCTCTACGGCTCGCCCTCGGGCACGGAGTACTGGAGCTTCTGGCTGGCTCGGGTGACGGACGGGTCAATCGAGCTCGCGATCGCCGTGGCGGTTCGCGTGCTCGCGATCGGCCTCCCCGCCGTGCTGCTGTTCATGAACGTCGATCCCACCGAACTCGCCGACGGGCTCTCCCAGATCGCACGCCTCCCCAGCCGCTTCGTGCTCGGCGCACTCGCCGGCGCCCGCCTGGTCGGCCTCTTCGTCGAGGACTGGCGGGCCATGACGCTGTCGCGGCGGGCACGCGGCATCGGCGATCACCGGGCGGTCCGCCGTTTCGCGACGATGGCGTTCGCCCTCCTGGTGCTCGCCATCCGCCGGGGCAGCAAGCTCGCGACGGCGATGGAGGCCCGGGGGTTCGGTGCCGATGTCGACCGCACCTGGGCTCGCGTCTCGCGCGTGGGCTGGGTGGATGCCGCGATGCTCGCGACGGCGGCCGCGATCGCCGTCGCCGCGCTCGGCGCGGCCATGTGGGCCGGCACGTTCCATCCGGTGTGGTCGTGACGCCGCCACGCGCTCGCGTGCAGGCGGCCCCATCCCTGCCGGGAGCGGCATCCGCGCTCCACCTCGTGCTGCAGTCGGTGCGAGGACGACGAACCCCGCTCGTCGTGATCGACGGCCCGAGCGGCTCGGGGAAGAGCACGTTCGCCGATGCGCTCGTCGGCGCGTGGCCCGGCCCGTCGCCCGAGCTCATCCGTCTCGACGACGTCTATCCGGGATGGCACGGGCTGGACGCCGCCGGGAACGGACTCGCCCGCACGCTCGTCGCCGAGCGACGACGAGGTCGGATGGGCGGGTGGCGGTGCTGGGACTGGACGACCTCGTCTCCCGCCGCCGAGGTGCGCGTGCGGCCCGGTCGAGCGATGGTGCTCGAAGGGTGCGGGTCCTTCGCCGCGGCCGACCCGGAACGCGATGTCCTGCGCGTGTGGATCGAAGCATCCGACCCCGTTCGCAGGTCCCGCGCGCTCGCCAGGGACGATGGCCGTTTCGACGACTTCTGGGAGGTGTGGGACCGGCAATGGCGCAGGCACGCAGCCCGAGTCCGGTCCCGGCGTCGTGCCGATGTCGTCGTGCGGGTGGCCGGCCGGTAGCCGGACGTCGCGACGCGGCGGGCCGCCTGACGCGCTGAGGACTACGGTGGAGACATGAGCGCAGACACATCCGGTTCCGAGTACGTTGCCGAGTTCGTCGACGGCCCGCTCGAGGGCGACTTCGAACACCGCGCCCTCGTCGGAGGCAAGCCAGAGCAGCGCATCGGCATGATGGCCGCCGTCGACGGACTCGAGTCGTTGTTCTGGTACGACGCCGTCGAGGAGCATCAGGTCAACGGCCAGCTCAGGGTCCGATTCCGGTTCGACGCGGGGGACTCCGATCCGGTGGAGTCCGACGACGACAACAACGACTGATCCATCCCGGGTCGAGCCGCATGCAAGCGCCGCCGAC
>JAPSJU010000153.1 GCA_031178025.1 Agromyces sp.
TTCACCGTCGCCGTGGAGGGCGCCCTCGAGGCCGGCGAGCCGCGAAGCCTGGCGTTCCGCGTCGAACGCGACGGCGAACCCGTGACCACGCTGGAACCGTATCTCGGCGCCTTCGGCCACCTCGTCGTGCTGCGCGAGGGCGACCTCGCGTACCTGCACGCACACCCCGAAGGCGCGAGCCCGAAGGCCGGGCAGCGCTCCGGACCCGACGTCGGCTTCGCCGTCACGGCGCCCACTGCCGGACGGTACTTCCTGTACCTCGACTTCCAGGTCGACGGCGCGGTGCACACGGCGCGGTTCGCCCTCGAGGCGGAGAGCGGCGCCGGGGCAGGCGACGCCTCGAGCGGCACCGAGCCCTCGCCCCACTCCGAGCCCTCGACCCACGGCCACTGACCCGCCCGTTCGCCTCCCGCGAGACTGGATGACGATGACGACCTCAGACGCACGCCTCACCGCGGCCACCTCGAGCTACGAACTCGAGATCGGCGGCATGACCTGCGCCTCCTGCGCGATGCGGATCGAGAAGAAGCTCAACCGGCTCGACGGGGTGACCGCCACGGTCAACTACGCGACCGAGAAGGCCCGCGTCACCGCCCCCGTCGCACTCGACCCCGAGACGCTCATCACGACCGTCGAGAACACCGGGTACACCGCGGCCCTGCCCCGGCCGAAGGTCGAGCCGACCGGCGGCGACGCGGCATCCGGCGACCGGGCCGACGCCGAACTCACCGGCCTCCGCCACCGCCTGGTCGGCAGCATCGTGCTCGCGGTGCCGGTGATCCTCCTCGCGATGATCCCCTCGCTGCAGTTCACGTACTGGCAGTGGGCGAGCCTCGCCCTCGCGGCGCCCGTCGTGCTCTGGGGCGGCTGGCCCTTCCACCGCGCCGCCTGGCTCAACCTCCGGCACGGCGCGGCGACGATGGACACGCTCGTCTCGGTCGGCACCCTCGCCGCGTTCGCGTGGTCGCTGTACGCCCTCTTCCTCGGCACCGCGGGCACGCCGGGCATGACGCACGGCTTCTCGCTGACGGTCGCTCCGAGCGACGGCGCCGGCAACCTCTACCTCGAGGTCGCCGCGGGCGTCGTGATGTTCGTGCTCGCGGGCCGGTACGTCGAGAAGCGGTCGAAGCGCCGCGCCGGCGCCGCCCTGCGCGCGCTCCTCGAGCTCGGCGCGAAGGAGGTCGCGCTCGTTCGCGACGGGGAGGAGACTCGCATCCCCGTCGAGCAACTCGTGGCAGGCGACAGCTTCCTCGTCCGGCCGGGCGAGAAGATCGCCACCGACGGGGTGGTGGTCGAGGGACGCTCGGCGGTCGACCAGAGCATGCTGACCGGCGAGTCGATGCCCGTCGAGGTCGCCGTCGGCGACCTCGTCACCGGCGCGACGGTGAACGTCGGCGGGCGGCTCATCGTGCGCGCGACGCGCGTCGGCGGCGACACGCAGCTGGCGCAGATGGCGAAGCTCGTCGAGAACGCGCAGTCGGGCAAGGCCGAGGTGCAGCGCCTGGCCGACCGCATCTCGGGCGTCTTCGTCCCCATCGTCATCGGCATCGCGGTCGCGGTGCTCGGCGCGTGGCTCGGGGCCGGCTACGGGCCGGCGGCCGCCTTCACCGCTGCCGTCGCCGTGCTCATCATCGCCTGCCCGTGCGCCCTCGGGCTCGCGACGCCGACCGCGCTGCTCGTCGGCACGGGCCGGGGAGCCCAGGCGGGCATCCTCATCAGGGGCCCCGAGGTGCTCGAGTCCACGCGCAGGGTCGACACCGTCGTGCTCGACAAGACGGGAACGGTCACGACCGGTCGCATGACGCTCGCCGGCGTCGTGCCCGCCGAAGGCACCGACGAGCTCGAGGTGCTGCGTCTGGCCGGCGCGGTCGAGGATGCCTCGGAGCATCCGATCGCCCAGGCCATCGCCGCCGCGGCGGTGCAGCGCACCGGCGACCTCCCGAGCGTCGAGGGCTTCGCGAACAGCGCGGGGCGAGGCGTACACGGGGTCGTCGGGCAGCACGCGGTGCTCGTCGGGAAGCCGTCGTACCTCGCCGACTGGGGCGTCGAGCTCGACGAGCGCCTCGCCGCTGCGCTCACCCGCGGCGAGGAACGCGGGATGACGGTCGTCGCGGTCGCATGGGACGGGCGCGCCCGCGGCGTCCTGCTGGTCGGCGACACCCCGAAGGACACGAGCGCCGAGGCGGTCGCGGAGCTCAGGCGGCTCGGGCTGCGGCCCGTGCTCCTGACCGGCGACAACGCGAGCGCGGCCGATCGCGTCGCCGCCGAGGTCGGCATCACCGAGGTGATCGCCGAGGTGCTGCCCGCCGACAAGGTCACGGTCATCGCGGAACTGCAGCGCCAGGGCCGAGTCGTCGCGATGGTCGGCGACGGGGTCAACGACGCCGCCGCCCTCGCCCAGGCCGATCTCGGGCTTGCGATGGGCACGGGCACGGATGCCGCGATCGAAGCGGCCGACATCACCCTCGTCCGCGGCGACCTGCGCTCGGTGCCCGATGCCATCCGTCTCGCCCGGCGCACGCTGCGCACCATCAAGGTGAACCTCTTCTGGGCGTTCGCGTACAACGTCGCGGCGATCCCGCTCGCGGCGCTCGGCCTGCTCAATCCCATGCTCGCGGGCGCGGCCATGGCCGTCTCGAGCGTCTTCGTCGTCAGCAACAGCCTGCTGCTGCGGCGGTTCCGGCCGATGACCGGGTGACCTCGCCCGACGCATGTCCTGCGCGGCGGCGCGTGCGATCGGATCAGGTGTCGTCGACGGCCTCGGCGAGCGGGGCCAGCGCGCCGGCGTCGGCACCGGCGGCGCGCAGCCGCGCGACGAGCGCACGACGGGCGAACCGGTAGGGCTCGTTCGAGCCGGTCATCACCGAGCGGGTGTTCGAGGCGTCGAGCAGGGCCATGAACTCGAACGCGAGCTGCGCGGCATCCGCCTGCGCATCGAGCTCGCCCAGGTCGATCGCGTAGCCCACCGCGACGACGACGTAGGCGTTCCAGTCGTCGTACGCGCGCGCGACGGCGTCGCGTACCGGCCCCGGCTTCGCGTCGAGCTCGGCAGCGACCGCGGCGAAGAAGCACCCGCCCGCGAAGACGCGGTCCCGCGAGTACGCGATCCACGCGTCGAGCAGCGCCACGATGCGACGGATGCCGCGTGGTGCGGTTCGCGCCGGGACGAGCACCGCCTGCTGGAACCGCTGCACCGCCGCCTCCACGGTCGCGAGCTGCAGCCGTTCCTTCGAGCCGAAGAGCGTGGCGACGCCGCTCTTGCTGACGTGCACGGCACTCGCCAGTCGTCCGATCGAGAGGCCGTCGAGCCCCTCCACCGAGGCGAGGTCGGCGGCGCTCGCGAGCACCAGCCGACGCGAGGCGTCGCCGCGGACGCGTCGGCCGTCGGTGATCTCGCTCATGCGCTCGATTTTACGCACGATCGTTCGTATAGTGTACGTACGATCGTTCGTGTTGCTTTCGGCGCCGCGGACGCAGCTGCCGGAGGTCACCATGCACGTCACCACCTCGCTCACCCTCGCCGGCCTCCGGCTCGCCGATCGGGTCGCCCCAGCCCTCGCGGCCGAACTCGCGATGCCGCTCTTCCGCCGGGTACGGCCCCCGCTGCCCGTGCGTCCCGGCGATCGCGCCGTGCACGAGCACGCCGTGCGCGGCACCGTGCGCGCCCGCGGGCGGGAGATCGTCACCTACTCCTGGGGTCACGGCCCGGAGACGGTGCTGCTCGTGCACGGCTGGCGGGGACGCGCGGCCCAGTTCGGCGCCATCGTGCGCGAGCTCCGCGCCGAGCGGGTGCGGGTCGTCGCGTTCGACGCGCCCGCCAACGGCGAGTCGGGCGGGCGCCGCACCGACATCCGCGACTCTCTCGCCGCGATCGAAGCACTGCAGCAGCGCCATGGGATGTTCCGCACGATCGTCGGGCACTCGTTCGGCTCGCTCGCCGCGCTCACGGCCGTGCGCGAGGGCACCGCGACGCAGGGTGTGGTCGCCATCGCCGGCATGGCCGACGCGCGATTCCTCGTCGATGCCTTCGCCGCCCGCGTGGGCCTCGGCACGGCCGGCGCCGACGCGCTCGCCCGTCGCTTCGCGCGTCGCGTGCTCCCCGACCTCGCCGAACCGTATGCGCGCTTCGATGCGATCGCCGATCCGCTCCCGCCCGAAGTGCCGCTGCTCGTCGTGCACGACCGCGACGACCGGGAGGTGGGGGCGGGCGAGGCGCTGCGCCTGCACGCCGCCCACGGCGAGCGGTCGCGGCTGCTGCTCACCAGCGGTTCCGGCCACTCCCGGGTGCTCGCCGCCGACGAGACCCTCGATGCGGTCGTGGCGTTCGTGACCGGCGGACTCGCCTCGATCGACGAGGCGGGGCTCGCCGTCGCGGTCGAGCCGGCGACGTCCGCCTGACCGGTCGCGCCACGTCGCTCGATGACGGCAGCGGATGCGGTACCGTCGCGACTTTGCGAGCATTGGGGCATGAACGCCCGCCCACCCGCCCTCGTCGGCATCTCGCACGGCACGTCGTCCGAGGAGGGCCGGCGGGCCGTGCGCGGACTGCGCGACGGCGTCGCCGAGGCGGTTGCCCGGCGGCAGGCGGATGCGCCGCCGACCGTGCGACTCGGACACGTCGACGTCGAGCAGCCCGACGTGCCCGCGACGCTCGCGTCGCTCGAGCCCGATGAATCCGCGGTCGTCGTGCCGCTGCTGCTCTCGGCCGGATACCACGTGCACGTCGACCTCGCCGAGGCGACCGCCGCCGCCACCGATCGGCACGTGGTGCTCGCGGGCGCACTGGGCCCCGACGACCGCCTCGCGACCGCGCTGCTCCGACGACTCGTCGAGGCGGGGCTGCGCGACGACGACATGGTCGTGCTCGCCGTCGCGGGTTCGAGCGACCCGCGCGCCGTCGACGACTGCCGCGACATGGCGAGGCGCCTCGCGGCGGCATCCGGCCGAGAGGTGACCGTCGGGTTCCTCTCCGCGGCCGAGCCCGCGCTGCCCGACGCCGTGACCGCGGCACGCGCCCTCGGCGCCGAGCGCGGCGACCGCCCGACGCCCGTGCGGGTCGTGCTCGCGAACTACCTCCTCGCGCCCGGCTACTTCGACGACCTCGCGCGTTCCGCGGGCGCCGATGTGGTGGCGCGTCCGCTGCTCGTCGCCGACGAGCCGGCCCCCGGCGAACTCGTCGACATCGTGCTCGACCGCTACGCCGCGGCATCCGCCGACCGCGCCTGAGCGCCGCCGGCACGATCGCGGCGGCTCGCCCCGTTGCGAAGCGCGACGTCGTGTGACGCAATGCGACACGACGTGACCGGGCATGACACGGCCCCTGTGATCCGGCGTCGTCCTCGCCTAGCTTCGACCGCACACCGCTTCGCGCTGCATGCGCCGGCTGAGGAAGGACGACATCGTGACGACACCCACGGCGACGGATGCCGCCCCCGCGCGCCCGGCGAGCGCCGATGCCCCCGAACGACCCGGACGCGTCGACCG
>JAPSJU010000154.1 GCA_031178025.1 Agromyces sp.
AGGATCAGGCCGAACACGCCGCGCAGCGCGGCACCGGCGAGCGTCGACGCGAGGGGGACCATGCCGCCATGCTGCGCCATGGTGCGAGAGGAGCGCGCGGGGTTGCGCCCGGCGGATGCCGCTGCCACCATCGGCGCCGCTCGCGCTCGCAGGCTCTTCCCGAAGTCAAGGCCTCCTCCGGGTGCGCGCGGCTCGATAGATTCGCTTCGTCGGCGCTCCGCGGCCGGCGGAAGGGAAGGTGGCATGACCGACGAGCGATCGCAGCGAGAGGGCGCCGACGGGCGCGACGCGGGCGAGATCCGGAATCCCGAGGATCTCCCGCAGCAGATCGAGGTGGAGACCGACGGCCGGGTCACGCGCATCGACATCTCCGACGACGCGGAGACGAGGCCCGGTGAGCCCGGTCCGCGAGCGGGCGAGTAGCATCACGGCATCCGCGCCGCGGATCCGGCTGCGAGCGCTCGCCGTCGCCGGTGCCTGCATCGCGCTCGGCCTGCTCGCGCAGCTGGGTCGCACCTTCCTGCTCGACATCGCGGGGAGCGTGCTCTACGTCGCGGTGATCGGCATGCTCGTCGTCATCGTGCGGCCATGGTCGCCCGCACCGGTCGTGGCCGTCACCGCGTTCGCCGTCGCGGCGGGCGTCGAGCTGCTGCAGCTCACCGCGCTTCCCGCGCTCGCCGCCGAGGCGGTTCCGGGCGCCGCGCTCGTGCTCGGCAACGCGTTCGACCCCGTCGACCTCGTCGCGTACGCCGCCGCAGGCATGCTCCTCCTCGTGCTGCATCCCCTGCTCGTGCGGTCCGTTCCGTCCACACCACCTGCGGCTTCCCAGCCCCGCGCATTACCCTGAAGCGTGACCACACACGATCTTCCCGTCGAGGCCGAGGCATCCGCCGAGCCCACCACGACGATGACCTTCACCGATCTCGGCCTCGGGGCGGCAGTGCTCAAGGCCCTGAACGACGTCGGCTACGAGACGCCCTCGGCGATCCAGGCCGCGACGATCCCGACCCTGCTCGCGGGGCGCGACGTCGTCGGCCTCGCCCAGACCGGCACCGGCAAGACCGCGGCGTTCGCGCTGCCCATCCTCGACCGGCTCGACGTGTCGCAGAAGAGCCCGCAGGCCCTCGTGCTCGCGCCCACCCGCGAGCTCGCCCTCCAGGTCTGCGAGGCGTTCGAGAAGTACGCGGCCCACCTGCGCGGCGTGCACATCCTGCCGGTGTACGGCGGCCAGGGGTACGGCGTGCAGCTCTCCGCGCTGCGCCGCGGCGTGCACATCGTCGTCGGCACCCCCGGTCGCATCATGGACCACCTCGACAAGGGCACCCTCGACCTCTCGGAGCTGAAGTACCTCGTGCTCGACGAGGCCGACGAGATGCTCAAGATGGGCTTCGCCGAGGACGTCGAGACGATCCTCGCCGACACCCCCGACGACAAGCAGGTCGCGCTCTTCTCCGCGACGATGCCCGCGGCCATCCGCCGCATCTCGCAGCAGTACCTGCACGATCCCGAAGAGATCACCGTCAAGACCAAGACGACGACGTCGGCGAACATCACGCAGCGATACCTCATCGTCTCGTACCAGCAGAAGATCGACGCCCTCACCCGGATCCTCGAGGTCGAGAACTTCGAGGGCATGATCGTCTTCGTCCGCACCAAGAACGTCACCGAGGAGCTCGCCGAGAAGCTCCGCGCGCGCGGCTATTCCGCGGCGGCGATCAACGGCGACATCGCGCAGGTGCAGCGCGAACGCACCGTCAACCAGCTCAAGAGCGGCAAGCTCGACATCCTCGTCGCCACGGATGTCGCCGCTCGCGGCCTCGACGTCGACCGCATCTCGCACGTGGTGAACTTCGACATCCCGACGGACCCCGAGCCGTACGTGCACCGCATCGGACGCACCGGGCGTGCGGGCCGCACCGGCGACGCGATCAGCTTCGTCACCCCCCGCGAACGCGGTTTGCTCGCCCGCATCGAGAAGGCCACGAAGCAGCCGATCACGCAGATGCAGCTCCCGAGCGTCGACGACGTGAACGTCACCCGTCTCGCGCGCTTCGACGACCGCATCACGGCGGCGCTCGAGCAGCGCGAGCGCATCGAGGGCTTCCGCGACATCATCGCCCACTACATGCGCCACCACGACGTGCCCGAGGTCGACGTCGCCGCAGCGCTCGCCGTCGTCTCGCAGGGGGAGTCGCCCCTGCTGCTCGAGCCGGAGCCCGAGCGACCGCATCGCGCCGACCGCGACCGTGGCGAGCGGCCGCAGCGGGCCGAGCGGACCGAGCGAGGCGACCGGTCCGAGCGCGGTGAACGGCGGGACCGGGGCGACCGCCCCGAGCGGCGCCCGCGCCCGAGCGACACGCGCATGGCGACGTACCGCATCGCCGTCGGCAAGCGGCACAAGGTGGAACCGCGCCAGATCGTGGGTGCCCTCGCGAACGAGGGCGGCCTGAGCCGCGGCGACTTCGGAGCCATCCAGATCCGGCCCGAATTCTCCCTCGTGGAGCTGCCGGCCGACCTGCCGCCCGAGACGCTCGAGCGCCTCGACGGCACGCGCATCTCCGGTCGGCTCATCGAGCTGCGGCCCGACCGCGGCGGACCGGCGCGCCGTTCGGACGAGGACGGGAGCGACCGACCGTACCGGAAGCCCCGCCACAAGGGGTGACCCCGAGCATGGGCGGGCATCGGACGAGCGGCGACGGCGAGCCCGGGGGACCGCCGCGTCCGGCACGCGAGCTGGAGCGCCGCACGATCACCCGAGACGTGCGCGTGGCCGGACGCCACTACCGCTTCCATGAATCGGGCACTGCGGCACCGGGCACGTGCCCCATCGTGCTCCTGCACGGCATCGGCATGACGCATCGCTCCTTCGCGCGCGTCCAACTCGCGCTGCCGCCTGACCGGCGCGTGCTGAGCGTCGAGCTCGCCGGCTTCGGATCGACGGAACGACCGCGCCACCGTCTCGACATCGAGGACTACGCCGCCGACCTCGGCGAGGCGCTGGCCGGGCTGGATGCAGGGCCGGCGGTCGTGGTCGGGCACTCGATGGGCACGCAGTTCGCGGTCGAGTTCGCCCGCATCCACCCGCGCCGCGTCCAGGCGATGGTGCTCGTCGGTCCGGTCGTCGACCCGCGCCGCCGCACGCCGCTGCGGCAGGCGATCGACCTGCTCCGCGACACGCTCGGCGAGCCGATCCCGACGAACGCGCTCGTCATGCGCGACTACCTCCGAGCCGGGCCGCGATGGTACTTCACCGAGTTCCCCGTGATGCTCGGCTACCCGATGCTCGAGCGCATCGGCGAGTGCTCGGCTCCTGCGGTCATCGTTCGCGGCGAGCGCGAACCGATCGCACGCCGCGACTGGTGTCTCCGGCTCGTCGAGGCGAGCGGCGGCCCGGCGCGACTCGTGACGGCGCCCGGGCAGCGTCACGTGGTGCCCAGAACCGCACCCGAGGTCCTCGTGGCCGAGCTCGTGCGGCTGTCGGCCACCTCCGACGAGCACCCGGGTGGGGCAGCCGCACGCTCCGCGGGGTGACGCCGGCGCCGGCCCGACCGCGCCCCCACGTGGTGCACCTTCCGGCGGCTATCCCGGAGCCCGGCGCAGCAGGCGGCGACCGACCGCGAGCACGGCCGCCCCGGCGAGCACCCACGGGCCCGCCACGATGATCGGGTCGAGCCACGCGTGCGAGCGATCGGCGCGCCTCATGCGGAAGCGCGAAGCGAAGCCGTGCCGGCGGAACTCGCTCAGCACGCCCGTCTCGGTGATCGGATTGTCGGGCCGGAGCGTCGCGAACGAGCGCACGTGGCTGCCGATGGCGTCGACCCGGTCGCCGAGGATCAGCAGCAGCCAGTGCGCGGCGCGTCCCTCGCTGTAGCGCGCGTAGGCGTACCGGCGGATGCTGCCCGAGACGCCCTTCAGCGGCACCGAGGTGCCGAAGACGGGCGGCAGTTGCTCATGCTCGATGGATCGCTCCCTCGGCGAGAGCTCCGGCTGTCGCGGCGGGAACGGCCAGTGCGCCCCCGTGTCGTGGGGTTCGCTCCATTCGCGCGGCACGGCGGGCCGGTCTGCCGGATCGAGGTCGGCACCCCAGCCGGGGATGCGCCGACGCAGCTCCTCGCTCGACGGCCGGGTCTCGTGGGGGGCGGGGGTGTACGGCATGGCGAACCTCCTCAGGCGGCGTTCGGGACGATGACGGGCTTGATGCAGCCATCCAGCTTGGCTGAGAACATGTGGTACGCCTCGGCGATGTGCTCGAGCGGGATCCGGTGCGTGACGATCTCGTTCGGCTTCAGGTAGCCGTTCCGGATGTGCTCGAACAGTCGCGGCCACTGGCGCTTCACCGGGGCCTGGTTCATCCGGAGGGTGAGCCCCTTGTTCAGGGCGTCGCCGAACTTCACGGCGCTGAAGATGGGACCGTACGCGCCCATGACGGAGACGGTTCCGCCCTTCCGCACCGAGTCGATGGCCCAGTTCAACGCCACGGGCGAGCCCCCCTGCAGCTTGAGCTTCGCCGAGGTCACATGCTGGGTGAAGTTGCCGTCGGCCTCCGCTCCGACGGCATCGATCGCGACATCCGCGCCGAGGCCCGCGGTGAGCTTCTTCAGCTGCACGACGACGTCGTCGACCTCGACGAAGTTCAGGGTCTCGGCGTAGGCGAAGTCGCGCGCCTTCTCGAGGCGGTAGTCGAGGTGATCGACCACGATGACGCGCCCCGCGCCCATGAGCCACGAGGACCTCGCGGCGAAGAGCCCGACGGGGCCGGCCCCGAAGACCACGACGGTGTCGCCCTCGGCGATGTCGCCGAGCTGCGCGCCGAAGTATCCGGTGCCCAGCGCATCGGTGAGCATGAGCGCGTCCTCGTCCTCGAGCCACTCGGGGATGATCGTCGGACCGACGTCGGCGAAGGGCACTCGAACGTACTCCGCCTGGCCCCCGTCGTAGCCGCCGCAGGTGTGCGAGTACCCGTAGATGGCGCCGACCGCGGTGGCGTTCGGGTTGACGTTGTGGCAATTGGTGAAGAGCCCCCGTGCGCAGAAGTAGCAGGATCCGCACGAGATGTGGAAGGGCACCATGACCCGGTCCCCGCGCTTCACCCGTTCGACGGAGCCGCCCACGTCGGTGATCGTGCCGATGAACTCGTGTCCGAAGGTATGACCCACCCTCGTGTCGGGCATCATGCCGTGGTACAGGTGCAGGTCGGAGCCGCAGATCGCGGCCAGGTCGACGCGCACGATCGCATCGTTGGGATGCTCGACCTTCGGGATGTCCTTCTCCTCGACGCGGACCTTGTAGGGACCGCGGTACACCATCGCCCGCATCAGCTGCTCTCCTCGTCACCGGTTCGCACCCAGGACTCGCCACGCAACCACTCGGGCTCGAGCAGGTCAAGGGGGTTGTCGCCGTCCCGGGGCACGACGGAGGGTGAACCGCACGACTGCGCCGACGGTGCAGCGCGG
>JAPSJU010000155.1 GCA_031178025.1 Agromyces sp.
CAGATCACCTGGTCCGTGGCCGTCGACGGACTCCCCGATGCGCCCGAGCGACTGTGGTTCACGCTTCCCGAAGCCCACGGCGGGTTGCTCACCGAACGCGCAGATCCTGCCGTCATCGGGCTCATCGGGCCCGCAATGCACGCGGGCGAGTCGGTCACGGTCGCCGGATCGGTTACCGACGAGCTCGCTCACAGCATGACGCACGGCTACCAGCACATCCTCGAAGCGGTCATCCCGGGCCTGCAGCGGGTTCCGCTGGAGATCGCGTACCCGGTTCCGGCGACGAACCCCGCCCCCGGAGTCGGCACCGGATTCTCGGGCGGCATCGACAGCTTCACCGTGCTCGCCGAGCACTACTTCAGTCCTGTCGCGCACGACCTTCGGCTCACGCATCTGACGTTGTTCAATGTCGGGGCGATGCAGCCCGGGGAGCGGGGGCGCAGACACTTCCACCGTGTGCATTCCCGGCTGGCACCCGCAGCCGAACGCCTGGGACTCCCCTACGTCGCCGTCGACTCGAACCTCGACGACTTCTACCGGTTCGCCGACTTCCTGCAGACCCACGGCCCGCGGAACCTCGCCGCCGCGTCGCTGCTGCAAGGTGGCCTCGGGCAGTTCTACTTCGCGAGCAGCGTGCCGTTCGAAGCCGTCGCCGTGCAACGTTCGAACAGCACCGCATACTCGGACCCCATCTCCATGCCACTGCTCACCACACGGCAGTTCCGTCCTGTCTTCCACGGCAGCCAATACACCCGCGTCGAGAAGACCGCCATCGTCGCGCTGATCCCCGAGTCGCACGAGAGCCTCCACGTCTGCACGACGCTCACCGCCGACGGCCGGAACTGCTCCCGGTGCAACAAGTGCCTCCGCACCGAGCTGACGCTCGACATCACCGGGCAACTGGACGTGTACCACCGGGCGTTCGACCTGGATGTCTACCGCGCGGCCCGACGGGCGTATCTCGACGAGGTGGCATGGTCTCGCGACGTGTACGCCGCGGAGATCCGAGCGCTGGCGCATCGGACCGGGTTCCCGCTGCCCTCGGCTGGCGCCGGCTTCCTCCGGTACGGTCTGGGCCGTGCGGGCCGCAAGGCCGGCACGCTCCGGCGCCGATCGGCAGGCTCGCGGCTGCGAGGATGACGCAGCCGATCAGTCGAGTTCGCCGAGTTCCACCAGGCGCGCGAAGTCGGGACTCTGCGCCCGGACCTCGTCGAACGTGCCCTCGGCCTCGATCCGGCCATCCTTGAGGAACACGAGGGTGTCGGCATGGCGCACGGTCGACAGTCGATGCGCCACGATCACGATCGTCAACGACCCCTGCAGCGCGGCGAGCGTCTTGGCGATCTCGTGTTCGGTGACGTTGTCGAGCGCCGAGGTGGCCTCGTCGAGCACGAGCACACGCGGCCGCCGGTAGAGCGCGCGTGCGAGGCCGATGCGCTGCCGCTGGCCGCCGGAGAGACGGACGCCGCGTTCGCCGACGACCGTGCCGAGCCCGTCGGGCAGTTCGTTGACGAGGTCCTCGAGCTGCGCCATCCGGATCACCTCGCGCACCCGTTCGGCGTCGACGTCCTCGCGCGCCACTCCGAAGGCGACGTTCGTCGTCAGGGTGTCGTTGAGCAGGAACACATCCTGCGGAACCACGCCGAGCCCCGAATACCAGCCGGCGAGGTCATCGGTGATCGACCGACCACCGACCCGGACTTCGCCTCCGGTCGGTTCCAGCAGGCCCAGGATGACGTCGAGCAGGGTGCTCTTGCCTGCGCCGCTCGAGCCGACGAACGCGGTCGTACGGTTCTCGGAGATGTCGAGCGAGATCCCCTCCAGCACGTATTCCTCCGAGTCGGGATACCGGAAGCTCACGTCACGAAGCACGATGTCGCCCGAGAACCCCGCAGCGCTCCGGGGTCGCTCGCTGTGCACGCCGCCGGCGGCGAGCTCATCGACGACCCTCGAGAGGATGTCGAGCCCCGCACGACCGGTCCTGGCCGTGGCGAGGTTCGCTGATATGCGGTTCATCGCCGGCAGCGCGCGCAGGGATGCCGCGGCGAACACGCCGAGCACGGTCAGCGCCGCCTCGGGCGTCCCGGTCGTGAAGAGGATCGTCGAGATGCCCATGATCGCCACCACGAAGCCGATCTCGAGCAGGTACCGCGGCGCATCGAACAGGATGCCCATGACCCGCGATGCCCTGGCGCGCTTCATCCTCGCCGCCCGGAACCCGTCGATGAACGTGTTCGCACTCGACGTGAGGCGGGCCTCGCGAAAACCGTCGAGTCCCGGAAGCAGGAACTGCCACGCCTCGAGCCCCGCCGCAGCGAGCTCTTCGCCGACGCGGTACTGCCGGCGCCGCAACAGCGCCTGCACGCCGAACACGAGGAATCCGAACAGGGCCACCGTGAACAGCGTGACGGGAAGCGAGGTGAGCGCGAGCACCCCGGTGATGGCCACGAGCACGACGACGTCGGACATGAGACTGACCAGGCCGAGCAGCACGCTCGCCGACTGCCCGGTGGCGTCATTGATGTTGCGGTAGATCTCACTGGTCCGCCGCGTCCGGTGCGCGGCATACGGCGCGAGGGCGTACCGGCGCGCGAGCTCGGCCGATGCGAGCGCGGTGATCCGCGTGGTACGGCCGAGCAGCCACCATCGGAACAGGATCGCGCCGACGCTCTTGAGGATGAACACGACCGTGATGAGCCCGGCCATCACCGGGATGAGCGTCGGGAGTTCCGTCGTGCCGAGCACGCTCGAGATCCAGGTGACGAACCAGTTCTCGGCGTCGCCGGTGAGTAGTTGGGTGAGGGGCACCATCGCCGCGACCCCGACCGTGTCGAGTGCGGCGAGCATGAGCGACGCGCTGACC
This sequence comes from Agromyces sp., assembly GCA_031178025.1. Lineage (GTDB taxonomy): Bacteria > Actinomycetota > Actinomycetes > Actinomycetales > Microbacteriaceae > Agromyces. Next base: position 2,864 of record JAPSJU010000155.1, read on the forward strand.
GTGCCGACGATCCATCGCCTCGGATCCGCTCCGGCCATATGGAGCAACATCCTCAACTGTGCGGTCAGGCTCCGCTCGCGCTTGGTTCGTGCCATCGATCCCTCCGCGCCTCGCCCCCCGTTGCCGACGGCGTGCCTCACCGCATCTTAGCCGCGCGGTTCCCGCGTGCGGTCGGGCGAGCAGGGTGCGCGAGGTCCGGCGAGGCGCCGACCGGCATAGCGGACAGTGCGCCGGGCGAGCCTGCCGACGCCCCCGCCCAGCCGGCGTGCCCGTGCCCGCAGGCGCACGCGCAACGGGATCCCGACGCGCTCGTCATACAGCACCGCGACGGCTCGGGCGGCGCTCGACTCGTACCCCGTGAGTCCTTCGACGAGGAAGTCCTCCCGCCAGTTCGGATTCCGCGGCATCCTGAAGACGGCGCGATAGCGGTCGAGCACTCCGAGGAGCTCGAAGGTGAGCATCGTCCGCCGGCATTTCGAGCAATCGGAGCAATTGGTGCCGTCGCTTGAGGCGACGCAGACGTTGAGGCGCTCGTAGGTATCGGGGATCTCGGCAATGAGCGCGGTCTTGGCCACCCTGTCCAGGTTGGAACCCGAGGAGCGCAGGGTCATGGAGCGCGTCGATAGGAGCGGCAGCAGGAGCGGGTCCGCGAAGCACAGGTCGGTGTTCGCCCGTGCCGTGACCCTGTCGTACGGCACGGATGCGGCATAGAGGTACTGCCCGATCCCGGCGGAGAGCAGGTGAGCGACCGCCGCGTTCCGGATCGTGTGCGATTGCGCGAATCCGAGGCGGACCGCGAGGTAGAACTCGTCGAGGTTCGAGTCGACGTCGATCAGGGGCAATCCCATCGACCGCGCATGCGGGTGCAGCAGCTCGACGCGCTTCCGGAACAGCGCGCGCCCCTCGGCGCCGTGGCCGTGAGATCCGACGTTGTTGTGGATCAGGTGGGTCAGCCGCAACGACTCCGGCACGTCGGCGGCGAAGTGGTGGAGCGCGAGGGTCGTGTACGAGTCGACGCCGGCGGAGTACCCCGTCGCGACGCCGGGCGCGGGATCCGGCGACGGCATCGGATGACGCGCCTCGGCAGCCACCCGGGCGATCTCGGGCCGTACGTCGTGCAGCACCTCCTGCGCCTCCGCTCCGAGGTGCCACGCGAGCTCATCGGTGACGGGTCCCTCCGCCGCGAGGTCGAGGCCGGCCGCCATGGCCGGCATGAGGAGCGCGACGAGCGCGGCATCCGCTCGGGAGCTGGCGAGCGAGCTCCACTCCATGGGGATGGAGAACCACAGGCTGGGCGGGCCCGGGAAGCCGTCGACGTCGACGCGGTACGTGATCCGGCCGTCGCCCGGTTCGAGGACGGGCACTCCGAGGGTGATCGACATGAGTTCTCCCGGACACGTCGGCGGGAAGATGCACGCGAGCGTACCCCGGTCGCCGCTATTCCAGCAGCCCCCTTGCGATGAGCTCGGCCACGAACGCCTCGACGTCAGCGCGGATCGCCTCGGGCGCGACATCCGTCGCCTCGGCCACCCGCTCGGCGATCGTCTCGCGTTCGCCCTCGCAGGCTTCGCTCCAGATCAGGGCGGCGACACCGGTGAGGACGACGATCGGCCCGCCAGGAAGCGGCGCGGCGTACAGCGTGCCGTCGTCCGCGATGAGCCCCACTGCTAACGGCCTTCGCAGCCGGGTCATCGTCGTGCTCTCGGACGACGCAGCCCGAGCCGCGCCTCCCTGATCGCTCGCCCCAGCCGCCGGAAGAACTCGGACACGACCTCGCCTCGGGTGGGCGTCCGGCCGAGCCGATGCTCGAGCCGGTCGACGTTCACCAGAGGAGCGCGTGCCGCGACGCGCAGCGCCGAGCCGAAGTTGGGCGCCGCGCGTACCCGCGCCCACCACTCCGCCGTGCGCGACCCGCCGGTCGAGGCGATCTTCCAGAGCCGGTAGTCGCGCTCACCGCGGAACCGCTCGAGACGGCCGACCGCCGCGGCGAACGCGACGGGCGCGTCGAGGTCGGCGACGAGCGCTTCCATCGCGGCGCGGCGGGCCGCGGGTGCCTGGCCCCAGACGGCGTTGACGTCGCGCCTCGTGTGGTCCGCGGATCGCGCCGCATTGAGCACGAGCAGCACGGCCTGCCCCTCGACGGCGGGCACGTGGCATCCGATGCCGGCGATCTCGATCTGCTGCCGGTCGTCCCACAGCCGATCGAAGGCGCGGCCCGGATCGGCTCGGATGCCGGGGAAGGAGCGGTGGAGGTCGACGTACCCCCACGCCTCATGGAGGTAGGTCTGCGCGTGGCCGAACGGTGAGCCGTTCTCGAACGAACTGTAGAGCCGCCATCCGTGCTGGCGCATCGCCCGGTCGAGCATCGCGACATGCGCCGGCCGGACGAGCACGTCGACGTCGGTGCCCGCGTCGCCGCCGGGCCTCAGCGACGGGTCGACCGCGGCGCCCTTGATGTGGAGCACGTCGACGCCGATCTCGTCGGCCAGGTGCTGGACGGCGGCATGCCCGAATCGCAGGCGCACCGGAAGGGGCACGCTGACCTCGGACTCGTTCACTGCGCTGCACCGCCTCGCCGCTCACTCTA
>JAPSJU010000156.1 GCA_031178025.1 Agromyces sp.
GTGGACGGGGGAGCGGGCTCGGCCTGGCCCGCCACGGCCCGCGCGAGCACGCGGCGGGTGTTCGTGTCGACGACCGGATGCCGCCGGCCGAAGGCGAAGGCCGCGACCGCGCGCGCCGTGTACGGACCGACGCCCGGCAGCGCGAGCAGGTCCTCGAGCTCTGCCGGCACCTCTCCGCCGTGGCGTTCGACCATCTCACCCGCCGCGCGGTGCAGCCAGAGGGCTCGCCTCGGGTAGCCGAGCCGGTCCCAGGCGCGCACGGCCTCGGCCGGAGGCTCCGCGGCGAGCGCAGCCGGTGTCGGCCATCGCGCGATCCACGACTCCCAGCGGGTCACGACCCGAGCGACCTGGGTCTGCTGCAGCATGAACTCGCTCACGAAGACGGCCCACGGCGACACGTCGGCGGCGCGCCACGGCAGCGGACGAGCGGCACCCGCGAACCACGCGTTCAGCGCGCTCGCGAGGTCACGCTCGTCACGGGCCGGCATCCCACCAGACTATGTCGGCCGGGATGCCGCGCGGCTAGGCTCTCGGCCATGGAACTCGTCACGACGCCAAGGGTCGCGTTCCTTCGCGGGCTCGCCGACGAGATCCTCGCGCAGTACGGCCGCGGGCGCATGATCGTCGCCATCGACGGTCCCCTGCGGAGCGGGAAGACGCGTTTCGGCGACGACCTCGCCGAGGTCCTGGCGGAACGCGGGCACGCCGTATTCCGAGCCAGCATGGAGGGATTCCATCGCTCGCGCGCGGAGCAGGCCGCGTTCGGAGAGGACACGCCGGCGCGCTACCACCGGCACGGGTTCGACGAATCGGCGCTGCGGCGGGTCCTGGTCGAACCCTTCCGGATGGGCGGCTCGACGGCGTTCGTGACCCGCGTGTTCGATGCCGCTCGCGACGCGTGGGTGGAACCCAGGTGGCTCACCGGCCCGGATGACGCGATCCTCGTGCTCGATGGCCGGTTCCTCCTGCGCGAGCGACTCGCCGGGCTGTGGGACGTCCGGATCGCCCTCGACGGCGACCCGGTCGATCCGGCCGACGTCATCGCCTACCGGGAGGCCGATCCGAGGCTGGTCGCCTCCGCGGTCATCGACGACGCCGACCCGCTGCATCCGCGGCGCCGGTTCTTCGACAGCTGCTGAACTGCGTCAACGGTCGAGGCCTCGGGCGGCGACCGGCACCGCGGCGAGCACGCGCTCGGCAGGCAGGAAGGATCCGCTCGTCTCGACGTCGTGCACGAGGGCGGTGAGCGCCTCGTTCACGGGGGCCGGGCGGCGGACGGCGGCAGCGGCGCGCACCACGGCCCCGTTCAGGAAGTCGATCTCGGTCGGCGCGCCCCGACGCACGCTCTGCTGGGTCGAGCCGAGGTTCGCGTCCTCGCCCATGCGCACGCGCATGCGCCAGGGGAGCACCTGCCCGAGCGCGAGCGGAAGCCGTGCGAACAGGCGCAGCCGTCGATCCCCGAGGTGCTGGAGGGCACCGAATCGCACGCCGCACGCGATGCCGACCCGCACCGTCTCGCGCATCGAGGCCGTGACGACCCGACGGAGCCGACGGTCGTCGATGACCTCCTGCACGCTCCGCCCCACGATGGCGGGCACGGCGTTCAGCATGTTCACGACGAGCTTCGTCCACTGCGCACCGCGGAAACCGCCGATCGCGACGACGGGCACCGCCTCGGAGAGGATCGCCGCGATGCGAACGCACTCGGCGTCCGGCGCGCCGTCACCGCGCCCGAGGTAGCTCGTCGCCGGCGTCGTGACGCGGACCCGGCCGGGCGACGTGTAGTTCGCGGCGATGATCGAGAGCAGCCCCATGCACGAGGAACGAGGGAGGAGCCGCCTCGCGGTGTCGACTCCCTCGAGTCCGTTCTGCACGACGACGACCGGCGCGCCGTTCACGAGCGCGGCGTTCGCCCGGATCGCCTCCTCGGCATCCTGCGCCTTGGTGCACACGAGCACGAGCTCGGGCGTCGCGGTCAGCACCGGTCCGGCGGCGACCCGCGCATGCACCTCACCGTAGCCCCCGCTCAGCCGGACGCCGTCGGCGCGGATCGCCGCGAGGCCCGCGCCACGCGCCGTCACCTCGACCTCGTGGCCGGCCCGGGCGAGCAGCGCGGCGAAGGTGCCGCCGAGCGCACCCGCGCCGATGATGCCGATCCTCACCCATCCAGCGTAGGGCGGGCCAGGGGCACCCGGCTGTTAGCCTGTACGGCGTGAACAGCGGCATCCTCCTCGTCGACAAGCCGCACGGGATCACGAGTCATGACGTGGTGGCCCGCACCCGCCGCCTCGCCGGCACCCGCAAGGTCGGCCACGCCGGCACCCTGGATCCGATGGCCACCGGCCTGCTCGTCCTGGGTGTCGAGAGTGCCACCCGCCTGCTCACCTATCTCGTGGGGCTCGACAAGGAGTACCTCGCGACCATCCGCCTCGGCTGGAACACGACGACCGACGACGCCGAGGGGGAGGCGCTGGCCGCGGCGCCCGCCGAGCGCCTCTCGGCGGCAAGCGAAGACGCGATCCGCGAGCGGATGATCCCCCTGACGGGAGTGATCGAGCAGGTGCCGAGCGCCGTCAGCGCCATCAAGGTCGACGGCAAGCGCGCCTACCAGCGCGTCCGCGACGGCGAGTCCGTCCAGCTCGCCGCGCGCACCGTCACGGTCTCGGCATTCGAGCTGCTCGCGATGCGCGAGGCCGACGGTGCGGTCGACCTCGACGTGCGCGTCGCCTGCTCGTCGGGCACCTACGTGCGTGCGCTCGCCCGCGACCTCGGTGCCGCCCTCGGCACCGGCGGGCATCTCACGGCGCTCCGCCGCACGCGGATCGGCGCCTTCCACGTCGATGAGGCGGCAACGCTCGACGAGCTCGACGTCGCCGCGGCGATCATGCGCCCGGCGGATGCCGCACGCCGAGCCCTCCCGGTGGTCCGCCTGACGGCCCAGCACGCGGTCGACCTCGGCCACGGCAAGCGCGTGGAGGCGTCCGATGCCGAGGGCGCGGACGCCGAGGCGGGAGCGGTGCTCGCCGCCGTCGACCCCGACGACCGGCTCATCGCGATCGTCGAGCGCCGTGGTGGCACGCTCAAGGTGGTCACCGGATTCCCGAGCGAGGGGGCCGGCGCATGATCGAGTGGTTCACCTGGGTGCAGCTCGCCGTCGCGGTGGCCGCCGGGTTGCTCTGCCTCATCCTCGGGCTCGCGGGTCGCGTGCCCGGCGATCTCGCGAACGGCTCGCTCGCCCTCGTCGAGCTGCTCCTCGTCGTGCAACTCGTCGTGGCGATCGCCGCGCCCGCGTTCGGGAACGAGCCGACCGGCAGCGTGCTCGAGTTCTACACCTACCTCGTGGGGGCGTTGCTGCTGCCCCCTGCCGCGGTCTTCTGGGCGCTCCTCGAACGGAGCCGCTGGTCGACCGTGGTGCTCGGCGTCGCCGCCCTCGCGGTCGCGGTCATGGTGTACCGGATGCTGCAGATCTGGACCGTGCAGCAGGCCTAGCGACGTCTGAGAGAATCGAACGACATGACTGACGTGCGGAGCGGCCGACCCGGAACGGATCGCGGGCGGCGGATGAGGGGCATCGGGCGCGTGCTCGTGGCGGTGTACGGCGTGCTGGCGCTCGCCGCGGTCGGCCGATCGTTCGTGCAGATCGCCTCGAAGTTCGACGAGGCGCCGCTCGCGTACGCGCTCTCGGCGCTCGCCGCGGTGGTCTACGTCGTGGCCACGGTCGCGCTCATCCGCTCGGGCAGGGGCTGGTATCGCGTGGCATGGCTCACCATCGCATTCGAGTTCGCCGGAGTGATCGTCGTCGGCGGCCTCAGCATCGTGGAGCCGTCCCTCTTCCCGCACGACACGGTGTGGTCGCGCTTCGGGCACGGCTACCTGTTCATCCCCCTCGTGCTGCCGGTGCTCGGCATGTGGTGGCTCGCGACGCACCGACCCGTCCCGGCCGAGCGTGAGGCGGATGCCGCGTGAAGACCTTCAAGGGGCTCTCGGCCGTGCCGACCGGGTTCGGGCCGTCGGCGGTCACGATCGGCAAGTTCGACGGCGTGCATCGCGGTCACCGGGCGGTGATCGACCGGATCCGATCGATCGCCGCCGTCGACGGGCTCAAGGCCGTGGTGGTCACCTTCGACCGCAATCCGCTGGCCCTGCTCGCGCCCGACAAGTGCCCCGACGCGCTCGTGAGCGTGCGCCAGAAACTCGAGTTGCTCGCGACGACCGGCGTCGACGCCACGCTGCTGCTGCCATTCGACCGGGCGCTCGCCTCGGTGCCGGCGACCGAGTTCGTCGAGCGCGTGCTCGTCGACACGCTGCATGCGAAGGCCGTGCTCGTGGGCCGGGACTTCCGCTTCGGCGCCCGCGGCGCGGGCGACGTGCAGCTGCTCACCGACCTCGGCACGACGTTCGGCTTCACGGTGGAGGTCGTCGACGATGTGCGTCCCCTCGGGGAGCGCCGAGTCTCCTCGACGTGGATCCGCGAGTTGCTGGCCGAGGGAGAGGTGCGCCGGGCCACCGATCTGCTCGGTCACGCCCCCGCCGTCTCGGGCATCGTCGTGCACGGCGCGAAGCGCGGCCGCCAGCTCGGATTCCCCACCGCGAACCTCACGCCCGAGTCGGAGGGACTGATCCCGGCCGACGGGGTCTACGCCGGCTGGCTCACCGATTCGGGCACCCGCTACCCGGCTGCGATCTCGGTCGGGAACAACCCGACGTTCGAGGGCGTGCCCACCAAGCAGGTCGAGGCGTACGTGCTCGATCGCGACCTCGACCTCTACGACCACCTCGTCGACGTGGAGTTCGTCGAGCGGCTCCGAGGCATGGTCGCCTTCACGTCCATCGACGACCTCGTCGAGACGATGCGCGGCGACGTCGACCGGGCACGCGAACTCCTGACCCCGCGGGCCTGAGCGGTGGCGAGCGCGCCACCCCACCGCCCCGCAGGCGCGCCATGAGCACGCGACGATGATGCCGCCGGAGCTTCGCAGCCTGTGGGCGGGACGAACGCTGGCCCTCGTCGGCATCATCGTGGTGGCCTTCAACCTGCGCACGGCGGTCGCGTCGCTCTCTCCGATCCTCGCCGAGCTCGAGCGGGAGGTGACGCTCGCTCCGGCCGTCGTCGGCCTCCTCGGCATGCTGCCTCCGCTCTGCTACGCCGTGTTCGGCATCCTCACCCCCCTCGTGGCGAAGCGCGTCGGCCTCGAGCCGTCGCTCATCGGCTCGCTCGTCGCGCTCACCCTCGGGCTGGCGGGCCGCGGATCGGCGAGCGACGCGCTCGCCCTCGTGGCGGCGAGCGCCGTGACGTTCGCCGCGATCGGCGTCGGCAACGTGCTGCTCCCGCCGCTCGTGAAGCGGTACTTCCCGGATCGCATCGGGCTCATGACGACCCTCTACGTGACCGCCATGTCGGTGAGCACGTTCACCCCGCCGCTCGTGGC
>JAPSJU010000157.1 GCA_031178025.1 Agromyces sp.
TCGAGCGCGAGCGTGCGCATGAGCCCCACGACCCCGTGCTTCGCCGAGACGTAGTGCGCGATGTTCGGGAACGCGAACAGCCCTGCGTCGGAACTCGTGATGATGATGGATCCGCCTCGCCCGCCCTGCTTGAGATGGGGGATGGCCGCCTTGCAGGTGCGCCAGACGCCGGACAGGTTGATGTCGACCATGTTCGTCCACTCGTCCTCAGGGATGTCCTGAGCGACGTTCGTCGCGCCGCCGATTCCCGCGTTCGCCGACACGATGTCGAGTCGGCCGAGCTCGGCCACCCCCTCGTCGAGTACCGACGTCAGTTGATCGAGGTCCCGGACATCGGCCTTCCTGGCGACGATGCGGCGGTCGAGCGCCTCCACCTGCCGCACCGTCTCGGCGAGGTCCTCCTCCGTGGCCGGTGGATAGGTGTTCTCGGGAATCGCCTCGCAGATGTCGATGGCGATGATGTCCGCGCCTTCTTCGGCGAGCCGCACTGCATGGCTGCGACCCTGGCCGCGCGCCGCGCCGGTGATGAACGCGACCTTTCCCTCTACACGCCCCATGACATGCTCCTTTCATTCGGGTGGGATGCCGCGGCCGCGGCATCCGCTCAGTACTGGGTGTTGCCGGCGTCGACCGTCATGGCCATGGCGGTGATGTAGCGCGCCTCGTCGGACGCGAGGAACAGGACCGCGTTCGACTGGTCGCGCGGCTCGGTCACGTCGATCGGCAGTGAGTTCGTCAGCATTCCCGCGAGCCGCTCGTTGCCCTCGAGCAGTCGCGGGTACTCGCCGCCCATCTCGCCCATCGCGGTGTCGACGCCGGTCGGATGGAGGGAGTTGACGCGGATGCTGTGCTTCGCGAGCTCGTGAGCGAAGGCCTTCGTGAGCCCTGTCACCCCGAATTTCGACGCGACGTACGGGGTGAGGAAGGGAAGTCCCTTGAGGCCCGCCGCCGAGCTCGTGAGGATGATCGAGCCGCCGCCCGCCTCGATGAGGTGCGGAGCCGTGAGCTGCACGGTGTTCCAGACACCGGTGAGGTTCGTCGAGATCGTCTCGTCCCAGATCTCGGGCGTCACCTCGTCCCATGGCGCGAGGATGCAGATGCCGGCGTTGCCCACGACGATGTCGAGGTGGCCGAGCTCGGCGACCCCGTCGTCGATGGCGGCCTTCATGGCGTCGCGGTCGCGCACGTCGGCCTTGCGGGCCACGATGCGCCGATCCAGCGCCTCGACCATCCGAACCGTCTCCTGGAGGTCCTCCTCGGTGGCGTGCGAGTACTGCAACCCCGGCACCGGCCCGCACAGGTCGACCGCGATGATGTCGGCCCCCTCCTCGGCGAGCCGCAATGCGTGCGATCTCCCCTGCCCACGCGCCGCTCCGGTGACGAGGGCGACCTTGCCCTCTACGCGACCAGCCATGTTCTTCGCTCCTTCGGTTCGTCGATCTGGATGTCTGGAGGAATCGAGCTACTTGACCGGGTTCTGGTTCACTCCCGGGATGAGCAGGTGTCCCGCATCCACGGGCAGCGTGACGCCCGTCACCGCCGACGCGAGGTCGGAGTTCAGGAACAGCGCGGCGTCGGCGATGCGCTGCGGACTGAGGAAGCCGTTGCCCTTGAGCGCGTGGAAGTGGTAGCCGGCCTCGAGCATGTCCTCCTCGGTTCCCTCGCCCGCCGGCTTGCCCGACATCATGTCCCACGCGCCCTGCCAGCTCGTCATGGGCGTGAGGATCGCCCCGGGGTGCACGGAGTTGACGCGGATGCCGTGCGGCGCGTACTCGAGCGCGAGGGTCTTCATGATCCCGACCACACCGAACTTCGCGGCGCAGTAGTGCACGTAGTTGGCGCCGGGCTCGAGGCCGTTGATCGAGGAGGTCATGACGATCGAGCCGCCGCCGTTCTCCATCATGTGCGGCAGCACCGCCTTGGCCGACTTCCAGACACCGGTGAGGTTGACGGCGATCATGTCATCCCATTGCTCGTCGGTGAGCTCGTGCGCCGGCGCGAGGGAGAAGATGCCCGCGTTGGCGATCAGGATGTCGATCTTCCCGAGCTCGGCGATGCCCCGCTGCACCGCCGCGTCGAGATCGGCCTGCTTGCGCACGTCACCCGCGACGGCGACGATCCGACGGTCGAGCGCCTCGACCTGCCTGACGGTCTCGTCGATGTCCGCCTGCTGCGCCATCGGATACTGCACGGTCTGGATCTGGTCGAGGGTGTCGATGATGACGACATCGGCGCCCTCGCGCGCGCAGGTCAGTGCATGCGCCCGCCCCTGTCCTCGCGAACCTCCCGTGATGAGCGCGACCTTTCCGTCGAGCATTCCCATGATGTTCCTCTCGTTTGGGCACGCCGGACCGCCTCGTCGAGACGCACTCCTCCCCGCGGCCGCGTCGTCGCGGTCGGTTCGGCGAGTCGGGTCTCACGCGAGGTCGGAGCGGAAGCCTCCCTGGTGGTGCCGGTCTGCGCCGGATTCCTTCGTTGCGATGCCGTCGGTGGAGTTCGCCGTGAAGCCTGCGAGCGGGTCCTCCGCGCACGCACTCACCGGCGGCGCCTGGAGGTCCTGCCGTCGCGAGAGCGTCAGGCGCACGGGACCCAAGTTCGAGCGCTCGCGCGGCGGTGAGGTGCGGTGCGAGTGGTCGCCCGAGTGCCGCGGGACCTCCAGCTTGCCCGCCTTGACCGACGCGGCCCGGTCGTTCAGGAGCTCCTCGCCGTACCCCTGCACGCACTCCGGGTCGGGTCCGTCGAGGGGGAGGCCCGTGAAGAACTTGGCGGCCATGCAGCCGCCCTTGCAGGTGTCGAAGAACTGGCACGAGGTGCACGCGCCGCCCGATTGCGGCTCGCGCAGCCTCGTGAAGAGCTCGGACTCGCGCCAGACCTCCTGGAAGCCGCCCCCGCCGCGCACGTTGCCCGCGAGGAACTCCTCGTGGATGGCGAACGGGCACGCGTAGACGTCGCCGATGGGGTCGATGAGGCACACCACCCGGCCGGCGCCGCAGAGGTTCAGCCCGGGCAGTGCCTGTCCGTAGGCGGAGAGGTGGAAGAAGGAGTCGCCGGTCAGCACATCCTCGCCGTGGGCGACGAGCCAGTCATAGAGCTCGCGCTGTTGCGCCTGGGTCGGGTGCAGCTCGTCCCAGACATCCGCTCCCCGGCCCGACGGGCGCAGCCGGGTGAGCCGGAGCTGCGCCCCATACCGATCGGCGATCGCCTTGAACTCGTCGAGCTGCGGGATGTTCTGCCGGGTGCAGACGACCGAGATCTTGAAGTTCTTCATGCCGGCATCCGACAGGTTCTGCAGAGCGCGGAGCGCCGTCTCGTACGAGCGCGGCCCGCGCACCACGTCGTTGACCTCGGCGGTCGCGCCGTCGAGCGAGATCTGCACGTCGACGTAGTCGTTCGCGGCGAGCTTCGCCGCCACCCCGGGCGTGATCTTGATGCCGTTGGTCGAGAACTTCACGCCGACGTGGTGCGCAGTCGCGTAGTCGAGCAGCTCCCAGAAATCGCTGCGCACGGTCGGCTCGCCGCCGCCGATGTTCACGTAGAAGACCTGCATGCGCTCGAGCTCGTCGATGACGGCCTTGCATTCGTCGGTCGACAGCTCGCGCGGATCGCGGCGCCCCGAACTCGAGAGGCAGTGCACGCACGAGAGGTTGCACGCGTACGTGAGCTCCCACGTCAGACAGATCGGTGCGTCCAGTCCACGCTCGAAGTGGTCGACGAGGCGCATCGAAGCGGGCGGAGGCGCGCCGACCGGGACATCGGTTCGCGTCGAGTGGACGGTGCGGACCGGTGCGTCGATGAGGCTCATGCGGCACGCTCCACGAGCATCTCGGATTCGGCCAGGGTGCCGAGCGCCCTGAGGTAGGTCGGCAGATGTTCGTCGGCGACGCCGGCAGCTCGACACGCCGCACGTGCGGTCGCGGCATCCGCGAGGCCCTCGACCACGGTGAGCAAGGTGCGATCCTTCAGGAACGACAGCTTGCGCGTGCCGAAGTGGTAGAGCAGCGCCCCGAACGGCTCGGGCCGCACGGAGACCTGCGGATGCAACGACCAGGCGGCATCGGGATCGATGTGACTCATGGCCGGGCGATCAGTAGACGCCGCACATGCCGTCGATCGAGACCTCTTCGACGAGGGAATCCGTCTCGATCACGCCCTCGACGTCACCTTGCGGTTCGACGAGCTGTTCACTTCGACTCATGGGATGCTCCTCATGTCGGACCGCCGTCGTTGGCGATCCCTCGTAGTGTGGACGATACTAATGGCACCGAGTGCCGTTGGGAAGGGGGCACGGCGATGCACCTCACCGATGAGCCCATCGAACGGCCCCGGATGGGCCGCGCGCCCTCCACGACGCACGCTGAGATCAGCCACATCGCGCTCCGGTTGTTCATGGACCACGGCTTCGACCAGACGACCATCGACGACATCGCCCGCGAGGCGGGCATCGGTCGACGTACCTTCTTCCGGTACTTCCCCTCGAAGAACGACCTGCCGTGGGGCGAGTTCGACGAGCTCCTCGACCGGATGCGGGGACACCTCGCCGACATGCCCGACGATATCCCGCTCATGGAGCAGCTACGGCAGGCCATCCTCGACTTCAACCGCGTTCCCGAGGAGGAGTGGGAGTACCATCGGCGCCGCATGGACCTCCTCCTGCACGTCCCGACGCTGCTCGCGCACTCGACGCTGCGATACGCATCGTGGCGCCAGGTCGTCGCGGAGCACGTCGCGCGGCGACTCATGCTGCCCGAAGACGACCTGATCCCGCAGACCATGGCCTGGACGTGCCTCGGCGTGTGCCTCGCCGCCTACGAGCAGTGGCTGCGCGAGCGCGACGCGACCCTGCTCGAGCTCCTCGACGAGGCGTTCCGCCTCATCGACGAGCGCATCGACACCGATGTCGTGCGGGCGCACCGGAGCCCGCGCGGGTGAGTCGGCACACGACCGTCATCGTCGGCGCGGGAGCGGCAGGCGCGGCGCTCGCCGCGCGGCTCAGCGAGAACCCGCAGCGCGAGGTCGTCGTGCTCGAGGCCGGGGCGGCGCCCGGTTCGCTCGACGAGTTCCCGCCGGAACTGCTCGACGGGTCGACCGTCCAGGGCGCCATGCCGGGGCATCCGGCGAACTGGTCGTACCTCGGCCACCTCACCCCCGGTCTTCCCTACACGATCGCGCGCGGACGCATCATCGGCGGCTCGTCGACGATCAACGGCGGATACTTCGTGCGGGCCCGTCCCGAGGACTTCGCACGCTGGTCGGATGCGGCCGGCCCCGAGTGGACCTACGAACGCGTGCTGCCCGTCATGCGCGTGCTCGAGCGCGATCTCGACCTCGGCGCAGGACCGTTCCACGGCGATGCGGGGCCGATGCCCGTGCAGCGGGCGTCCCAGCGGAACCCCGCGGCGCG
>JAPSJU010000158.1 GCA_031178025.1 Agromyces sp.
CCGGATCCGCCGATGCCCTCGCCGCTTCCCTCGGGCGACTGCTCTCCCGCGTCGAGCCGTGGCGGGCCCCACTCGACTACTTCAACTTCGCCGAGCAGGAGCGGGGGGCCGAGCGGCTCTTCGGGGAGCGAGTGCACCGCCTTCGCGCGTTGAAGAACGTGCTCGACCCGGCCGGCGTCATCCGCTCCAATCACCCTGTGAGTCGCTGACAAGGGGGTGTCGCTCGCGTCCGGCCCTTCCTAGGCTGGACGCGAGCGACACGACTGCCGCGAGATCCTCAGGAGGAACGAATGACAGTCCATTACGAGCTGCCCACGACCGCAGACTTCTCCGAACTCGCCGGCAGGCATGCTCCGGCCATCACCATCTACGCCGCCACGTCGCCCGTGGTCAACGAGCGGGAACGCGCCGAGGTCGCCGTGAAGAGCGCCTTCGACGAGGCGTTCGAACAGCTGAAGTCATTGGATCCGTCCGGTCCCGATGTGGACTCGATCCGCCGCGCTCGGGACGAGATCCTCGGCAACCTGCGGTTGTGGGGGACCCTCTCCAGGTCGATGGCGATCTTCGTCGCGCCGGGCTTCAGCGAGGTCTTCGTGCTCCCCAACCAGCTCGACGACGCGGTGCACGTCGGCTCGCACTTCACGCTCGGACAGCTGCTGCGCGCACCGAGCCAGGACCAGGAGGCGTACGCCGTCACCATCTCGGCCAACGAGTGGTCGCTCTGGCATGCGACGCCCACCGAGCGGGCCACGCAGATGCCCCTCGACCCCTCGCTGCCGAAGAACGCCGAGGATGCCGCGAACCGCGAGCCCGGGGACGTCGGGCAACGGCGCGGCGGCGGGCACGGCGACCGCGGCGTCAACGAGGAGGACCGCCGCCCGGCGACGCTGGACATCTATGCCAAGCGCGTCGCCGACGCCGTGCGGCAGGTGCTGATCGCCCGGGACCCCGAGGAACGCGTCCCCCTCATCGTGTTCGCTGCCGAGCCGATGCTCGCCCAGTTCATCGATCGTGCGAGGAACCATCGCCGCATGATCTCGGTCCCGGGGGCGCCGGACCGGCTCGGGCCGGCCGAGATCGACGAGTGCGTGCGCCGCGAGCTCGCGAAGCTCAACATCAGCGAGGCGGAGGCCGCGCTGCGAGACCTCGCCGACGGCAGTGCCGGCCGGGTCGAGCGGGATCTCGCCGCGATCGGCCATCTCGCCGCGGACGGTGCGGTCGACACGTTGTGGTTCGACTTCACCACCTCGGTGAACGGCACCCTCGACCAGGACTCGGGCGCCATCCAGTTCGCGACGGGTAACGGCACCGGCGACAACCTGAACGACGGGACGCATGCCGGCGACGTGCTCCCGCAGTTGGCGCTCCTGGTCATCTCGAGGGGCGGCAAGGTCGTCACGGTGCGCGGGGACGACCTCGACGGTTCAGTGTGGTCGGGACCGGCGATGGCGGAACTGCGGTTCGCGCTCGCGTGATCAGCGCGCCGAGGTGGCGAGGCGCTCGTCGGGAGCATCGCTGCTGCCGACGCCGGCATCTGCCCGCGCCCGCATGGCGCCTCGGTGCGCCTGCTGCGCCGACCGGCTGACGATGGGGATGGAGAATCCCTCGCGCCAGCCGAAGCGGATCACGACCCGCTCGGCGCGCGTGTCCTCGATGATGGCCTCGACCGTCGTCTCGGTGTACACGCGGGGCGCGCTGCGGGGAGGCGATTCACGCAGTTCGAGCCAGAGGGTGTCGGGGTTCGGGACGATGCCGGGGTTCGCCGCGACCAGACGCAGCTCCCAGCCGGAGGTAGGACAGTGGCCTGATCCGACGACTCGGATGAGGCGGCCCTCGGAGCTCTCGAAGGCCGTCGCCGTGAAGTCGGCGGCGGAGAAGGCGCAGTGATTCGAGGAGTTCATTCCCATCACGCTAGGGAGCCGGACCCGGCGCGTCGTCAGGGCTGACGCTGAGATCACCCGAGGAGTCGCCGCATCCGCCCGCTGCCCTCGGTGCGACGGGCCAGCGGGCAAGCGCTTTCTCGTTCGGTGTTCCGTCCTAGGCTATGAGCCATGCGTTTCGGAATGTTCGTTCCCCAGGGGTGGCGTCATGATCTCGTCGGCATCGAGCCGGCCGAGCACTGGGAGGCGATGCACCGCCTCGCGCAGTACGCGGATGCGCCCGGTTCGGGGTGGGAATCGATCTGGGTCTACGACCACTTCCACACCACGCCCGTGCCGAGCGCGACCGAGGCGACGCACGAGGCCTGGTCGCTGATGGCCGCGTACGCCGCATCGACCTCGCGCGTGCGGCTCGGCCAGATGTGCACGTGCATGAGCTACCGCAATCCGGTGTACCTCGCCAAGGTCGCGGCGACGGTCGACGTCATCTCGGGCGGCCGGGTGGAGATGGGCATCGGCGGCGGGTGGTACGAGCACGAGTGGCGTGCGTACGGCTACGGGTTCCCGCCCGTCGGCGATCGACTCGGCCGGCTGCGTGAGGGCGTCGAGATCATGCGGCAGGCGTGGACGACCGGGTCGGCGACGCTCGACGGGAAGCACTACCAGGTCGACGGTGCGATCGTGCAGCCACGCCCGTTGCAGGACGAAGGCATTCCCGTCTGGATCGCCGGCGGTGGCGAGAAGGTCACGCTGAAGGTCGCCGCGAAGTACGCGCGGTACACGAACTTCACCGGCTCACCGGAGGAGTTCACGCACAAGAGCGAGGTGCTGCGTGGGCACTGCGAGGCTCTGGGCACCGACTTCGCCGCGATCACCCGTTCCTCGAACTTCAACACGGTCGTGGGCGTCGACGAGGCGGACGTCGCGCGCCGCCTCGACGTGATCGAGGCGCGACTCGCGCCGTTCCTCGGTCCCGAGAAGACGGCGAAGTACATGGCGGAGCTG
This sequence comes from Agromyces sp., assembly GCA_031178025.1. Classification (GTDB taxonomy): domain Bacteria; phylum Actinomycetota; class Actinomycetes; order Actinomycetales; family Microbacteriaceae; genus Agromyces. Next base: position 2,886 of record JAPSJU010000158.1, read on the forward strand.
CATCAGGCGCCGAACGCCGCGGTCGGAACGCCGACGCAGGTCGCAGCCAAGCTGGCCGCGCGTCGCGAGCTCGGTCTCGGCTACGCGATCCACTACTTCCCGGAGGCGGCCTACGACCGCTCCGGGCTCGAGCTGTTCGCCGAGCAGGTCATGCCCGCAGTGCGGTGAGGTCGAGCGCGGCCCCGCCGGGGGTCACGCCGCCATCGCGTCGTCGAGCTTCGACGCCAGCTCGGCGTCGCTGGGCTCGGTGACGTGCGTGCCGTCGGGGAAGACCACGACCGGGATCCGCGTGCGGCCGCTGATGGCCTTCGCACGATCGGCTGCGTCGGCGACGGCCTCGAGGTCGATGTAGTCGTACTGGACGCCACGGCGGTCGAGGAGCGCCTTCGAACGGCGGCAGTCGCCGCACCAGTCGGCGCCGTACATCGTGATGCGGTCGGGGTTCAGGTCGGATGTCGTAGGGGAAGTCACGTTCTGAAACTACGCACACGAGCTGTGCGGTATTCCCAGCTTCGTGCGCCGTCTCGCGAAGGCCGTGGCGGCGCTCAGGAGTCGACCGGCACGACGCGGCCGGCGACGCTGAGCGGGAGGTCGAGCTCGGTCGGGGCGTCGGGCACGCGTTCGTGCGCGCCGATCAGGCGGACGAAGGCACTGAGTTGCGCGAGTCCTTCGGGCGTGCGCGGGAGGATGTCGAGCAGGCCGGGGGAGTAGACGAGATACGCCGCCCACTTCGCCCGCGAGATCGCCACGTTCAAGCGGTTCTTCAGGAGCAGGAACTCGACGCCGCGCGGGGCCGCCGCCGCGGACGATGCCGCGAGCGACACGATCGCGATCGCGGCCTCCTGGCCCTGGAACTTGTCGACGGTGCCGACCGGCACGTCGCCGTACCCCGCTGCGTCGAGGGCGGTGCGCAGCACCGTGAGCTGGGCGTTGTAGGGAGTGACGACGATCACGTCGCGCTGCGCGAGCGCGCGCGGGACGCCGGACGCGGCATCCGTGGGGTCGGTCCACGCCCGGCCGAGCAGTTCGTCGACGAGTCCCACCACGGCGACCGCCTCTTCGAGCGACGAGGTCGCGTTGCCCGTGTGCTCGATCGGAAGCGCGGCCAGGCCCGGCGCGATGCCGTCGAGCGAGCGTTGCGACGCCACGGCGTGGGAGCGGAGCTCGCCGTCGTAGGACAGATGCGACACCGGCTCGGCGACGGCGGGGTGCATGCGGCGGCTCTCGGCGAGGAAGTAGCCGAACTCGGGCGGCAGCACATCGTGGCCGTCGGTGATCCAGCCGAGCGCCGAGGCGTCGACGGGCTCGGGATGGTTGCCCTGGCTGACCTGCGGCAGCTGCTGCGGGTCGCCGAGCAGCAGCAGGTTCCGGGCCGCGACGGAGGCGGCGATCGTCGCGGCCAGCGAGAACTGCCCGGCCTCGTCGATGACGAGCAGGTCGAGCGATCGGCGTGCGACCCGGTCGACGTTCGCGAAGTCCCACGCGGTGCCCCCGATGACGAACCCGGACTCGGCATGGGCGCCCGCGTACTCGGCGACGCCGTCCTTCGCGATGGCCGTGTAGGCGTGGTCGCCCGGTTCGCGGGCGTCCTTCGGCGCCTTCGCCACGAGGTCGGGCGCGAGTCCGGCACGGACGACGGCGTCGAGCACGTTCTCGACGACGGCATGCGACTGCGCGACGACGCCGATCTTCCAGCGGTGCTGCGCGACCAGGCGCGCGATGGTGTGCGACGCGACGTACGTCTTGCCCGTGCCGGGAGGCCCCTGCACGGCGAGGTAGGAATCGTCGAGTTCGCGCAGGGAGGCGACGGCGGCCGCGACGTAGTCGTGGTCGGAGGACAGCGGCGCGAGCCCGGATGCCGCGGAGCGGGTGCGCGGCGGCGTGCGGCGCAGCACGTCGACCGCGGGGTTCTTCGGCCAGGTGAACGGGTGCGCCGTCGCAAGCTCCTGGGCCCAGTCGTGGATGGCCTCGCGTTGCCGCCCTGCGGGCGGCGGCATGCCCGGAACGATGGCCGAGGGAAGCTCGGTCCAGGTGAACCCGGCCACGGAACGCTCTTCGATCACGAGTCCGTCGTCGAGCACCTCGAGCACGCGCACGGCGTTCTGCGTGCGCGACCCGGGGCGCAGGCCCTGCCTCGGGAACGGCGCGGGCGATTCGTAGAGCGCGAAGACCTCGCTGCCCACCGAGAATCGCGAGCCCGGCGCCACGCGGCCCCGCAGCAGCACGTGCCGACGGTCGACGCGATGCTGGTCTTCGCGGTACCAGCGCTGCACGACGGCTGAGGCCGCAGGGTCGACGACGAGGACGTCGCGGTGATCCTCCCACGCCTCGAGGGGTTGCTCGATGCGGAAGAAGTGCGACCACCAGAAGCTCTTCGCCTCACGGTCGTGGTACTCGATCGCGGCCGCCGCCAGGGCGAGGGCCGTGCGATCGGCATCGCGGCCCGGGTCATCGGGCGGCCCCGCGCGCCGCTGCAGCTCGATGGCGAGGGGGGACGGTTCGTAGACCT
>JAPSJU010000159.1 GCA_031178025.1 Agromyces sp.
CGACTCCTCCCGAGGGTCCGACGCCGACGCCGACGCCGGTCGCCACCGCGCCGGTGCGCCGAGCGATCGTCCTCGCCGAGGAGAACAAGATCCGGCAGGTGATCACGAACCTCATGGCGAACGCGATCCGCTTCACCTCGGACGAGAGCCCCATCGACATCCGAGTGTCCGTGGACGACGCTGCCGAGCGCGCCATGATCGAGGTCATCGACCACGGCGAGGGCATTCCGCCGCAGATCCGGGAGAAGATCTTCCAGCGCTTCTGGCGAGCCGATACCTCGCGCACGCGGGAGACGGGCGGCTCGGGGCTCGGCCTCGCCATCGTCTCGTCCATCGTGTCGGCGCACAACGGCACCGTCGACGTCGTGGAGACGCCGGGGGGCGGAGCGACGTTCCGTGTCTCGTTGCCCCTCGCGAGTTCGTCGGCGGCCCCGCAGCCCGTCGTGCCCGCCTGAGCCACCCCTCCTCCCCAGCGGCGGAAGCGGCGGGCCGGGGTGCCGGACACCGCGATCTCCGCGTGGACGCGCTCGCCTCGGCCTAGCGTGTCCTCATCACCGCAGGGAAGGGACTCCGATGACCAGCTACCATGTCGACGCCGCGCAGGTGTCCGCCGCCACGCAGTCGGTGCAGGGCACGATCGGCCGCATTCAATCGGAGGTGTCCTCGCTCCTCGGCCAGCTCGGCGGGCTCCAGTCGTCGTGGACGGGCCAGGCATCGACGGCGTTCCAGGCCGCGGTGTCCGACTGGCGGGCGACGCAGTCGCAGGTCGAGCAGAGCCTCGACGCACTCAACCGCGCGCTCGGTATCGCCGCGACGCAGTACGCGGAGGCCGAGCAGGCGAACGCCCGGCTCTTCCTGCGCTGAGGGGCCGTGCGACGCACGCAGCGACGCGCGGGACACGACGATGGGCGCCTCCCGAAGGAGACGCCCATCGTTTCGATACGGCCCGAAGGCTCGAGAGCGGCTGGGACTAGAAGTCCATGCCACCCGTCGGGTCGCCGGCCGGAACCGGGTTCTTCTCGGGCTTCTCGGCGACGACGGCCTCGGTCGTGAGGAAGAGGCCGGCGATCGACGCGGCGTTCTGCAGCGCCGAGCGGGTCACCTTGGCCGGGTCGATGATGCCCTGCGCGATGAGGTCGCCGTACTCGCCGGTCGCGGCGTTGAGGCCGTGACCGTCGGGAAGCTCGGCGACGCGGTTCGCGACGACGCCCGGCTCGAGGCCCGCGTTCAGGGCGATCTGCTTGAGCGGAGCCTCGATCGCGACCCGCACGATGTTCGCACCGGTCGACTCGTCGCCCGTGAGCTGCAGCGTCTTGAACGCCTTGGCACCGGCCTGGATCAGGGCGACGCCACCACCGGCGACGATGCCCTCTTCGACGGCGGCCTTCGCGTTGCGGACGGCGTCCTCGATGCGGTGCTTGCGCTCCTTGAGCTCGACCTCGGTCGCGGCACCCGCCTTGATGACGGCGACGCCGCCGGCGAGCTTCGCAAGACGCTCCTGGAGCTTCTCGCGGTCGTAGTCCGAGTCGGTGTTGTCGATCTCGGCACGGATCTGCGCGACGCGGCCCGCGATGGCCTCGGGGTCGCCTGCACCCTCGACGATCGTGGTCTCGTCCTTCGTGATGACGACCTTGCGAGCCTGACCGAGCAGGTCCAGCGTGACGTTCTCGAGCTTGAGGCCGACCTCTTCGGAGATGACCTGGCCGCCCGTGAGGATCGCGATGTCCTGCAGCTGGGCCTTGCGGCGGTCGCCGAAGCCGGGAGCCTTGACGGCGACCGACTTGAAGATGCCGCGGATCTTGTTCACGATGAGCGTCGCGAGTGCCTCGCCGTCGACGTCCTCGGCGATGATGAGCAACTGCTTGCCCGTCTGGATCACCTTGTCGACGATGGGCAGCAGGTCCTTGATGTTCGAGACCTTGGAGTTGACGATCAGGATGTACGGGTCTTCGAAGACCGCTTCCTGGCGCTCGGGGTCGGTGACGAAGTAGGCCGAGAGGTAGCCCTTGTCGAAGCGCATGCCCTCGGTGAGCTCGAGCTCGGTGCCGAAGGTGTTCGACTCCTCGACGGTGACGACGCCTTCCTTGCCGACCTTGTCGATCGCCTCGGCGATGATCGCGCCGATCTCGGGGTCAGCGGCGGAGATCGATGCCGTGGCAGCGATCTCTTCCTTGGTCTCGATCTCCTTCGCCGCGGAGAGCAGCTCGGCGGTGACGGCCGAGACGGCCTTCTCGATGCCGCGCTTGAGCGAGATGGGGTCGGCGCCGGCAGCGACGTTGCGCAGGCCCTCGCGCACGAGCGCCTGGGCGAGCACGACCGAGGTCGTGGTGCCGTCTCCGGCCACGTCGTCGGTCTTCTTGGCGACCTCCTTGACGAGCTCGGCACCGATCTTCTCGTACGGGTCGTCGAGCTCGATCTCCTTGGCAATCGACACGCCGTCGTTCGTGATCGTGGGCGCGCCCCACTTCTTCTCGAGCACGACGTTGCGACCGCGCGGGCCGAGGGTCACCTTCACGGCGTCGGCGAGCTGGTTGAGTCCACGCTCGAGCCCGCGGCGGGCCTCCTCGTTGAAAGCAATGATCTTTGCCATGTGTGTTTCTCGTCCTTTCCCGGACGTCTTCAAAGATTCGTTGGTTTAGCACTCAAAACGAGTGAGTGCTAAGACGATTCTGGCACTCCACCGGCATGAGTGCAAGCGAGCCGACGCACGGACCGCCGACGACGACGAACGCGCCGCCGAAGCCCGGCGACGCGTTCGGAGGGGCGGGCTCAGGCGGGGCGCACCGACTCGGCCTGCGGGCCCTTCGAGCCGGTGCCGAGCTCGAAGACGACCTGCTGTCCCTCTTCGAGCACCTTGTAGCCCGTCATGTCGATGCCGGAGTAGTGGACGAACACGTCCTGCCCTCCATCGACGGTGATGAACCCGTACCCCTTTTCAGCGTTGAACCACTTGACGGTTCCGTTCGCCATGCGTTGCTCCCAAACTGCCGAGTTCCGTTCAGCACGTGCCAGTCGCCTGTACCGGGCCCCCTCGTGACGTGCTGACAGGGCACCGCTGGGTACCGGGCGTTCACACGGGAGAGCGACCGGATCCAGAATGGAACGACGTGACGCGCGGGCACAAGAGGTCGAGCGCTGCGGAATGTCGCAGAATGGCAACGATTCCGCCGGGATCAGCCGGCGGTCGCCGTCGCATAGTCGCCGCCGAGCACGAGGACGAGCGGCGTGCCGATCGCAGCGAACTGCTCGGAGAGGCGCACGTCGGCCTCCGGCACCGCCTGCGCGACGCCTCGCGCAGCGCCCTCGAGCTCGGGAGCGGCGTAGTAGACGACCGTCTCGGTGAGATCGTCGGCGCTCGCGTTCGCGGTGGTGCCCACGGGAATACCCGATGCGGTGAGCGATTCCGCCGCCCGCGCGGCGAGTCCCGACGTCGTCGTGCCGTTCAGCACCGTGACCGGCACATCCGGGGCGATCGTCGGCTCGGCCGTCGCGATCGGCTCCGGTGTCGCCGTCGCGGTCGGCTCGCCGAAGTTCAACCGGTCGTTGAAGACGATGACGCCGCCGATGCCCACGGCGACGAGGACGACGGTCGCGAGCGCCGCCCAGCCGAACGCGGCCCACCGGGAACGGCGCCGGGTGGGTGCCCGGTGCGCCCCCACCCGCTCGATGCCGTGCGGAATGGTGTCGAATCGGTCGCGGGGGAACTTCTGCGCCATGAGTCCAGTCGGGGTCGGGGCCGCGCTCAGTCGAGCGATCGGCCGATCGAGAGCGAGCGACGCGCGCGGGTCGCGGCACGCGCCTCCCGCATGCGCTGCAGGCGCTTGACGAGCATCGGGTCGTGCCTGAGCGCCGCCGGCGAGTCGATGAGCTCGCCGAGTATCCGATAGTACCGGGCAGCGGAGAGGCCGAATTCGTCGCGGATCGCCTGAGCCTTGTGTCCCGGCTGCTGCCAGGCGCGAGCCTCGAAGGCGAGCACGCGCAGGGAGCGTTCATCGAGGCCGGCGTCGCCGCTGTCGCGGGAGGACATCGGCTCGGCGCTCATGCTTCCTCCCTCGGGCGGACCGTCGCCGCTTGCAGCACATCCTAGGTACGGGCGGCCGCGAGCACGCTGAGCGCGCCCGGCGTGTGGGACCACGCGCTGGCGGAACACGGGCCGCCCGTCATGCGTTGCAGCCGGGGTGCAGGAAGACCTGCGAGCATGGTGGCTGGCCATCATGGTCCGGAGTGGAAGGAGCGCCCATGGCGTATCGCGTGAACAAGTCCGACGACGAGTGGCGTGCCGAGCTCGGCGACGACCGGTACGCAGTGCTCCGCGAGGCGGCGACCGAGCGCCCGTGGACCGGCGAGCTGCTCGATGAGGAGCGTGCCGGCGTCTACACGTGCGCCGCGTGCGGAGCAGAGCTCTTCAAGAGCGGCACGAAGTTCGACTCCGGGTGCGGCTGGCCGAGCTTCTACGAGTCGGTACGGCCGGACGCCGTCGAGCTCATCGAGGACGATTCGCTCGGCATGGTGCGCACCGAGGTGCGCTGCGCGAGCTGCGGGTCGCACCTCGGACACGTCTTCCCCGACGGCTTCGGGACGCCGACGGGCGACCGCTACTGCATGAACTCGATCGCCCTCGACTTCTCCGCGGAGTCCTGAGCGGTGGCATCCGCGCTCGAGGCGGCGCTCGCGCGCCGCTCGGCGTCGAAGGTGACGGAGGAGGCGCCCGGGGATGCCGAGCTGTTCACCCTCCTCGAGGGCGCAGCCCACGTGGCCGACCACGCCTCCCTCCGTCCGTGGCGCGTCATCGCCCTGCGTGGGGCAGGGCGCGAGCGGCTGGGCGAGGCGCTGTCCGCCGCCGCGACGGCGACGGGCGCGGATGCCGCAGCCTCGGCCAAGCTCGCGACCAAGCCGCTGCGCGCCCCGCTCCTGCTCGCGATCGTCGCCGTCGTGGCGCCCGGGCACCCGAAGGTTCCCGAGTGGGAGCAGGAGGCGAGCGCGGCTGGTGTCGCCCACCTGCTGAGCCTGCTGCTCGACGACGCCGGGTGGGGCGTCATGTGGCGCACGGGCCCGTACACCAGGCATCCGCTCGTCGCCGCGATGCACGGTCTCGGCGAGAACGAGCGCCTGCTCGGCTGGCTCTACGTCGGCGGCCGACCTCGCCGCGAACGGGGCGTACGCCCCTCGGATCGCCTCGCGTCGTCGCGCCTGACCGTCATCGACTAGTCGTCGGGTCCGACGTCGTCGACGCAGGGGGCGCCGGCGCGGCGTGCCGACGTCCCGGCCAGCGCACGCTCGCGACGATCACGGCGACCAGGGCGAGGAGCGTGCCGCCGATCGTCGCCACGTCGACCGGGCGGTCGGCGGTCGGCAGGAGCAGGTCGAGCGAGAGGGCGGCGGCGAG
>JAPSJU010000160.1 GCA_031178025.1 Agromyces sp.
CCGATGAAGAGCGTCCAGAAGTGCCACTTGCCGAGCCGCTCGTCGAGCATGCGGCCGGTCCACTTCGGCCACCAGAAGTAGAAGCCCGCGAACATCGCGAACACCACGGTGCCGAACACCACGTAGTGGAAGTGCGCCACCACGAAGTACGAGTCGTGCACGTGGAAGTCGAGCGGCGGCGACGCGAGGATGATGCCCGTCAGGCCGCCGAACACGAAGGTCACGAGGAAGCCGATCGCCCAGACGATGGGCGTCTCGAACGTCACGGAGCCGCGCCACATCGTGCCGACCCAGTTGAAGATCTTCACGCCCGTCGGCACGGCGATGAGCACCGTCATGAGGGAGAAGAAGGGAAGCAGCACGCCGCCGGTCGTGAACATGTGGTGCGCCCAGACCGCGACCGAGTACGCCGCGATCGCGATCGTCGCGTAGATCAGCGTCTTGTAGCCGAAGATCGGCTTGCGGCTGAAGACCGGGAACACCTCGGACACGATGCCGAAGAACGGCAGCGCGATGACGTAGACCTCGGGGTGGCCGAAGAACCAGAACAGGTGCTGCCAGAGCAGCACGCCGCCGTTCTCGGGGTTGAAGACGTGCGCGTCGAAGAGCCGGTCGGCGCCGAGCCCGAACAGCGCCGCGGCGAGCACGGGGAAGGCGATGAGCACGAGGATCGACGTGACGAGCACGTTCCACGTGAAGATCGGCATCCGGAACATCGTCATGCCGGGCGCGCGCATCGTGATGATCGTCGTGATGAAGTTCACGGCGCCGAGGATCGTCGCGAAGCCGGTGAGCGCGAGGCCGAGCACCCACAGGTGGCCGCCGACGTTGGGCGAGAACGTCGTCGTCGAGAGCGGCGTGTACGCCGTCCAGCCGAACGAGGCCGGACCCTCGGGGGAGATGAAGCCCCCGACCGTGATGAGCGAACCGAAGAGGAAGAGCCAGAACGAGAAGGCGTTCAGTCGCGGGAACGCGACATCCGCGGTGCCGATCTGCAACGGCATGATCGCGTTCGCGAAGCCGGCGAACAGGGGAGTCGCGAAGAGCAGCATCATGATGGTGCCGTGCATCGTGAACATCTGGTTGTACTGCTCGCTCGTCTGCACGACCTCGAGCCCCGGCGCCCAGAGCTCGGCCCTGACGACGAGCGCCAGGATGCCGCCGAAGCAGAAGTACAGGAACGAGGTGACGAGGTAGAGGTATCCGACCATCTTGTGGTCGGTCGTCGTGAGCAGTTGCACGGCGAGGCTGCCGCGGCGCTCCAGTCGCCGCCGCTGCGCTTCGGTTGGCGTCACCGCGGGCGACGCAGTGGAGATGGCCATCGGTGGATCGGCTCCGTTCGACTCGACTCGGCGGGCTCGTCGTCGCGCACGCACGGCGTCGGACCCGGCGGGATTACCCCATCCGGCGACCAGCCTGCAACCGGAGCCCGGATGCTCCAAGGTCCTTGACGCCGCGGCGAACTCGTGCTCCGCGCCCTGCGCTACCGGCCGGCCGACGCGTCCACAAGCCCCTGACGGCCGCCGCTTCGCCGGGTGGATACTTCCCGAAGCGGCGCGATCGCGCCGGGGAGAGGAGCTCCGATGTCGGACATCAACACGCCCCAGGGACGAGAGCACCCGCAGGACCCCGCCGAGGGTGCGGACGACGCCTCGGCCGTCGACGGATCGTCGGGCGGCGAGCACACCGACGACGCCGCGCCCGACGAGGACATGTCCTCGTACAACATCCAGCCGCCGCCGACGGAGGATGCCGAGGTGCCGGGAGTCCCCGACGCGAGCGACGCGTTCGGCGACGGCGGATCGGACGAGCCCGGATCCAACGCCACCGGCGTGGGGAGCTGAGCGGCGCCGAGCCGGCCCCGGAGCGTCCGGTCGGCCGGGCGCCCGAAGCGGCCCGGAGGGCCTCAGCCCTTCCGGGGTCGGATCCGCACCCGGCTGCGCCCGGCGGACTCGTCGAGCTCGACGACGCCGCCGCGTGACTTCAGGAAGTCGGTGAACGACGCGAAGCCGAGCCGGCGCTCCTGGAACGACGGATCCATGCGCAGCATCTGGTTCTTCACCGCGCTCGAGGACTGCCACTCCTCGTCGCTCTTGGCGCGCATGAGTTCGAGCGCCTTGAGCAGCAGGCGTCCCGGATTCCGGGTGCCGCCGGAGGGGGTCTCCACGTCGTCCGGCGCGCTCGCGTCCGGCGCGACGAACGTCAGTGCGGTGGCGGGCACGGGCTCGGCGGGCGGCATGTCCGTGGTGATCTCGGCGGAGGCCGCGTCGGCCGCCTTCTTCGTCGACGCACGGCGGCGGCGCGGTGCGGGGGACTCGGCCGCGCGTTCCGCAGCGGGCTCGACCGCCTCGGCTGCGGCAGCCGTGGGCTCGGCCGGCTCCGTGGCAGCCGCGCGGGCGGCGCCGCGACGGCTCGGCGGCGCCTCCGCCACGACGTCGGTCGCCTCGTCGTCGCGCACCGCGGAATCCGTCGCGAGGAGCGCGTCGTAGTCGGCGTACTCGTCGCACGCCGCGGTGAGCGCCCGGCTCGTGCCGCCGGCGACCCCGATGCCGACGACGTAGCGTCCGAGCCGCTTGGCCTTCTGCGCGAGGGCCACGTAGTCGGAGTCGCCCGCGACGATCACGATGTGCGAGAGGTCGTCGATGCGGAACATGTCCTCGACGGCGTCGACGGCGAGGCGGATGTCGGCGCCGTTCTTCGTGGCCGACAGCGGGAACAGCTGCACGAGGTCGACCGCGCGATCGATGAGCTGGCCGCGGTAGCTCGCGTTCACGGGCGTCGACCAGTCGGCGTAGGCGCGAGCGATCGCGATCGTGCCGAAGGTCGCCGCGAAGTCGAGCACCGCGTCGACGTCGACGGTGGCCTCCACGAGCTTCTTGGCCGTCGTGGATCCGGCCGTCACCGTCTTGCCGCGCGGCGTGTCGCGGCGGTAGGCGCTGTCACCGTGCAGCTGGTCGTACCGCGAGATGACGATGTTGTCGAAGTCGAAGTACAGGGCCACACGAGGTTCTGCCGAGGCGGGCATGTCGACCTTCCGTCGATTGGCTGTACCTCGATGCTAGCTCGACCGGGGCCGGCATCCGGCTCACGACGGTCAGACCGCCGCGCTCGCGCTCCGCTCGGCGGACCGTACCGTGACGGGTCGGCCGTCGGGGGCGACGCCGGCGGCGAGCGATTCGTACTCGGAGGTGCCCATGGCATAGATCGCGACGCGGCCGTCGTGGTCGGAGTGGATGCCCCACCCGTAGCGGTTGCCCAGTTCGCTCGAGCGCAGGCAGGCCTGCGGGCGCGCGTAGAACTCTGCGCGGGCCCGCTCGCGTTCGGCCTCGGGCATGTCGCGTCGATCGGCCCACACGGTGAAGATCACGTCGGACGACCGCCAGCGGTACGGATGCTGCGCGACGAGCTCGAACGTGGCCGACGCGACCGTCGGCGCCGCCCCGCGCGGCTCCGGCGCCGCCGCGGCATCGACCGTCGAGTCAGGCGACACCGTGATGAACGTGTCGACGTAGTCAACGGACTCCATGGATCCACCCTAGGAAACCGGGCGTCCCCACGTGCGGGGTTGACGTTCCCACCCCGGCATGCCAGCCGAGCGGTGCGGCATCACCCTGCGGCGGCCGCCACGGCGTTGTGCAGCTCGTCGGCGTCGACGCCGAGGCGGGCGAACCCGCCACCGATGTTCGTGAGCAGCACGAAGCAGACGCCGCGCGACGGTGTCAGCCAGAACTCCGCGCCCGCCCAGCCGCCGTGGCCGAACGTGTCACGTGCGAGCAGGCCCGGCCCGCTGTGGCGCAGGTTCCAGGTGAACCCCCAGTCCTGCCCGCGTTCGGCGCGGTACGGCTCCAGCTTCGGCAGGCCCGCGGTGAGGGGACGGAGCATCGCCTCGGCCGAGAGCGGGGTGACGACCGTGCCGTCGTTGCGCAACAGGGCACTGCCCAGCGCCAGCAGGTCGCTCGCGCGGGCGACGAGGCCGGCGCCCGGATGCCGGAGCGCGGCGAAGCGCTCGTAGTCGACGCCGTGCGCGGCGGCATCGACGGGTGCGTGCGGCGTGGCGTCCGCGTCGAAGGTGAAGCCGGGAGCGCCGGCACGCGCGCCGAGCTCGGCGACCGATCGCTCCCACGGCGCGCCGCTCGCCTGCTCGATGAGGGCCGCGACGCCCTCGAACGCGATCGTCGAGTACCGCGAGACCGTGCCGGCGGGGAAGTCGCGACCGCTCGCGAGGAGCGACGGACGCAGCCCCGCCGGAGTGTCCAACGGCGGCTCGACGATGCCCGAGGTGTGGCTCACGAGGTGGCGCAGCCGCACGACGTCGTCGCGGCCGGCGCCGAACTGCGGCACCGCCGTCGTGAGCGGGGTCTCGGGAGTCAGCCGCCCCTGCTCGATGAGCCGCAGCGCCGCGAGCCCCACGATCGGCTTCGTGACGGAGAACACCGGGTAGTGGTCGTCGGCGGATGCCCCGCCGAACGCCTCGAGGGCGACGATGCCCTCGGCGGTCGCGATGCCGAGCACCGCCGTCGGCAGTGCGCCGGATCCGACGTGACGGCGTGCCCAGTCGAAGGCGTGGTCGTATGCGGGCATCGGGATCCTCTCGTGATGGTCTGTTCAGCTGCGCAGCACGACGTTGACGGGCTCGTCCCCGCGGAGCATCCGCTCGATCTGCTCGCGGAGCAGTCGCGCCATGCGGGGCATCATCGCGGTCGACGCGCCGCCCACGTGCGGGCTGATGAGCACATTCGGCAGGGCGAAGAGCGGGTGTCCCGCCGGCAATGGCTCCGGCTCGGTGACGTCGAGCGCGAACCGCAGGCGACCGGATGCCGCTTCGGCGAGGATCGCGTCGGTGTCGGCGACCCTGCCGCGCGCGATGTTCACGACGAGCGCGCCGTCGGGCAGGGCGGCGAGGAACCCGGCGTCGACGAGACCGCTCGTCGCGTCGCTGAGCGGCACGCCGACGATCACGACCTCGGCGGTCGGCAGCAGCTCGGGCAGTTCGTCGATGCCGTGGATCCGCCCGGCGTCGTCGTCCCGCGCGCGCGAGGCGACGCGCACGAGCTCGACCTCGAACGGTGCGAGCCGCGCCTCGATCGCCCGACCCACTCCGCCGTAGCCGAGGAGGAGCACGCGCCGGTCGGCGAGGCTCGCGTGCCGGGCCGGCGCCCAGCGGCCCTCGGCGGCGGCACGCACGAAGTCGGGGATGCCGCGCTGCGCGGCGAGCAGGAGCGCGAGCGTGAGCTCGGCCGTCGACGTCTCGTGCACCGTGGCCGCGTTCGCGTAGACGTGGCCGGGCGGCAGCACGTCGCCCACGCCGTCGTAGCCGATCGACTGCGACTGCACGAGCCGCGTGGTCACCCCTGCCAGTGC
>JAPSJU010000161.1 GCA_031178025.1 Agromyces sp.
GCCGAACTGCGCGCGCGGCTGGCCGCAGCCGCACTCGGCGGGCCGCAGAGCTCCCGCGACCGCCATGTCGCCCGTGGGAAGCTCCTGCCGCGCGATCGCGTCGATCGCCTGCTCGACGAGGACAGTCCCTTCCTCGAGCTGTCGCCGCTCGCCGCCGAGGGGCTCTACGACGGCGATTCGCCGGGCGCCGGCATCATCACCGGCGTCGGTCTCGTGCACGGCCGCCCCGTCATGGTCGTCTGCAACGACGCCACGGTGAAGGGCGGCACCTACTACCCGATGACCGTCAAGAAGCACCTCCGTGCCCAGGAGGTCGCGAAGGAGCATCGGCTGCCCTGCGTCTACCTCGTCGACTCGGGTGGTGCGTTCCTCCCGCTGCAGGACGAGGTCTTCCCCGATCGCGACCACTTCGGCCGCATCTTCTACAACCAGGCGCAGCTCTCGGCGATGCGCATCCCCCAACTCGCGGCCGTGCTCGGCTCCTGCACCGCGGGCGGCGCCTACGTGCCGGCGATGAGCGACGAGTCGGTCATCGTCCGCGGCCAGGGAACCATCTTCCTCGGCGGTCCGCCGCTCGTGAAAGCGGCGATCGGCGAGGTCGTCACGCCCGAGGAGCTCGGCGGAGGCGAGCTGCATTCCCGCGTCTCGGGCGTCACCGATCACCTGGCCGATGACGACGAGCACGCGCTCGAGCTCGTCCGCGACATGATCGCGACGCTCCCGCCACCCGCGCCTCGAGCGTGGGCGGTACGCGAGGCGCGGCCGCCGGCCGTCGATCCCGCCGGCCTCACCGCCGCCGTCCCCGTCGACGTGCAGCAGCCCTACGACGTACGTGAGGTCATCGCCCGGCTCGTCGACGGCAGCGAGTTCGCGGAGTTCAAGCCGGAGTACGGCGACACGCTCGTCACGGGCTTCGCACACCTCGACGGTCATCCCGTGGGCATCGTCGCGAACAACGGCGTGCTCTTCAGCGAATCCGCGATGAAGGGAGCGCACTTCATCGAGCTCTGCGATCAGCGCGGCATCCCGCTCCTGTTCCTCCAGAACATCTCGGGATTCATGGTCGGCCGCGACGCCGAGGCGGGTGGCATCGCCAAGCACGGCGCCAAGATGGTCACGGCCGTCGCGACCACCCGGGTGCCCAAGCTCACGGTCGTCATCGGGGGTTCGTTCGGCGCCGGCAACTACTCGATGTGCGGTCGCGCCTACTCGCCCCGCTTCCTGTGGATGTGGCCGAATGCGCGCATCTCGGTGATGGGCGGCGAGCAGGCGGCATCCGTGCTCTCGACCGTGAAGCGCGACCAGCTCGCCGTGAAGGGCGAGGAGTGGTCGGATGCCGCGGAGCAGGCCTTCAAGGACCCCATCCGCGCCCGGTACGAGACCCAGGGCAGCCCGTACCATTCGACCGCTCGACTGTGGGACGACGGGATCATCGACCCGGCCGACACGCGGACGGTCATCGCCCTCGCGCTCGAACTCGCCAGCCGCACGCCGCTGGCCGCGCCGGCGTTCGGCCTGTTCCGCATGTAGGGCTCGCGGGCGCTCGGCACCCCGCCGGGAGCGCCCGGGACCCCGCCGAGCCGGACCCGACCTTGTCATTCCAGTTAGTCACCACTAACATCGTTCCCAGTTAGTGCGCACTAACTGACAGCTGCGCACGTTCGAGCAGAGGGGCTCAGATGCACGCCGCGCACACGTCGGATTCGCGATCGCGTTCTTCGCGCCCCGCGCGGCCGTTCGATCGGGTGCTCGTGGCGAACCGCGGCGAGATCGCCGTCCGCGTGATCCGCACCCTCCGACGGCTCGGCATCCATTCCATCGCCGTGTACTCCGATGCCGACGCGGACGCCCCGCACGTCCGGCTCGCCGACGAGGCGGTGCACCTCGGTCCCGCTCCTGCTGCGCTCAGCTACCTCGACGGCGCTCGGCTCGTGCAGGTCGCCGTCGCGAACGGTGCGGAGGCCGTGCACCCCGGCTACGGATTCCTCTCCGAGGACGCTGCCTTCGCCGGCGCCTGCCGCGCTGCCGGCATCGTCTTCATCGGCCCGGGTGATGAGGCGCTCGAGGTCATGGGCGACAAGATCCGTGCGAAGCGTCACGTCGCCGCCTCCGGTGTCCCCGTCGTCCCGGGCGTGAGCGATCCGGACCTCGACGATGCGGGACTCATCGCCGCGGGCGAGCAGGTGGGCTTCCCGCTCCTCGTGAAGCCCTCGGCGGGCGGCGGCGGCAAGGGCATGCAGATCGCCGCCGACGCCGCGGAGCTCGCCGCGGCGATCCCGGCAGCGAGACGCGTCGCGCAGGCTGCATTCGGCGACGACACCCTGCTGCTCGAGCGGCTCATCGAACGTCCGCGGCACATCGAGGTGCAGGTGCTCGCGGATGCCGCGGGCGAGGTCATCCACCTCGGCGAACGCGAGTGCTCGCTCCAGCGTCGCCACCAGAAGGTCGTCGAGGAGGCGCCATCGCCGCTGCTCGACGCCGAGACCCGGGCGCGCATCGGAGCCGCGGCATGCGATGCGGCCCGCAGCGTCGGGTACCTCGGTGCCGGCACCGTCGAGTTCCTCGTGTCGGATGCGGCACCTGATGAGTTCTTCTTCATCGAGATGAACACCCGCCTCCAGGTCGAGCACCCGGTGACCGAACTCGTGACCGGGGTGGACCTCGTCGAGGCCCAGCTGCGCATCGCCGCGGGGGAGCCGCTCGCCCTGGCGCAGGACGAGGTGCGACTCGACGGCCATGCGATCGAGGCGCGGGTCTACGCCGAGGCGCCGGAGCGCGGGTTCCTCCCGTCGACGGGCGAGGTGCTCGCCTGGCGTGAGCCCGATGGGCCCGGAGTGCGGGTCGACGGCGGGATCCGCGAGGGCCAGGAGGTCACGGCGCACTACGATCCCATGCTGGCGAAGGTCATCGCGTTCGGCGTCGACCGGAACGAGGCGATCGCTCGGCTCGATCGCGCGCTCGCCGACACCGTCGTCCTCGGAATCGACACGAACCTCGCGTTCCTCAGGCGGCTGCTCGCGGAACCGGGGGTGCGTGCCGGGGCGCTGGACACCGGCCTCATCGACCGGATGCCGCAGCCGGCGCCGGCCATGCCGCCGTCGGCGCTCTTCGACGCCGCGGCGGCGGCCGTCATCGCCGTGGAATCCGCGGACCGCGCGCGGGTCGTCCCCAGCGGGCCCGGAGCATGGTCGGAAGCGCGCGGGTGGCGCCCTGGAGACCACCGGGTCCCGCGGGTGCTCCTCGCTCCGCGCGACCAGCCGGTCGCGGTGCACGAGGTCCCCGCCCCGGCGACCGCCTCGGCGACCGCCGTCGCCCGTCGGTCCGCCGACGGGACCGTGTGGGCGTACGACGCCGGCGCGAGCGCGGCCTTCCTCCGGCTGGATCGTCGCGCGGCCGCCGAAGCCGTGCGTGCGGCCGGTGAACGGGGCGTCCTCGCCGCCGATCCCGAGCTGCGCGCCCCGATGCCGGGCACGGTGACCGCGGTCCTCGTCGCCGACGGCGATGCCGTCGCCCCGGGCGACGCGGTCGTGGCGATCGAGGCCATGAAGATGGAGCACCGGGTCCTGGCCACGGTGGCCGGCATCGCCCGCGTCGCCGTCGGGGTCGGCGACCTCGTCGCCCGCGATCGCGTGGTCGCGCGGATCGACGTCGCGCCGACAGCCTCCGACGCTGCGGCATCCGATGCGACATCCCCACCAGCCCCGCCGATCGGCGCACATCCCGCCGCCGCGTCGAGCGCACCCCACGAGGAATGAGGAGCACCGCAATGCAGTACCAGCTGAGCGACGAGGAGCAGGAGCTCTACGATCGCGTCGCCGAGTTCGCCGACACCGTCGTGGCACCGGCGGCGTACGAGTACGACACCAAGCGCCGGCTGCCGCTCGAGATCATCGCCCAGATGGGGGAGATGGGGCTCTTCGGGCTTCCGTTCCCCGTGGAGGTCGGCGGCCAGGGCAAGAGCTACTTCCAGCTCTGCCTCGCGGTCGAGGCGCTGGGGCGCGTCGACCAGTCCATCGGCGTCACCCTGGAGGCCGGCGTGGGGCTCGGCGTCATGCCGATCTACCGGCACGGCACTCCCGAGCAGCAGGCGGAGTACCTGCCGGATCTCGTCGCCGGGCGTGCGCTCGCCGGCTTCGGGCTGACCGAGGCCAGGGCCGGATCCGACGCCGGCGCGACGCAGACGACCGCCGTGCTCGACGGCGACGAGTGGGTCATCAACGGCTCGAAGCAGTTCATCACCAACTCCGGAACCCCCATCACGCGGTACGTCACCGTCACCGCCGTCACCGGCGAGAGGACCGCTCCCGACGGCACCGTCAAGAAGGAGCTGTCGACGATCATCGTGCCGAACGGCACACCTGGCTTCACGGTCGAGGAGGGCTACGACAAGGTCGGCTGGCACACCTCGGACACGCATCCGCTGACGTTCCGCGACGTGCGCGTCCCCGCCGCGAACCTGCTCGGCGCGAGGGGGCGCGGCTACGCGAACTTCCTGCAGACGCTCGACGAGGGCCGGGTGGCATTCGCGGCGCTCGCCGCCGGCGCCGCCCAGGGATGCCTCGAGGAGGCCCTGCGCTACGCGAAGGAGCGCGTCGTCTTCGGCTCGCCCATCGGTGCGAACCAGCACATCGCGTTCAAGATCGCTCGCATGCAGGCCCGCGTGCACCAGGCGCGTCTCGCCTGGCATGACGCCGCGCGCAAGCTCGATGCCGGCCGACCCTTCAAACTCGAGGCATCCATCGCCAAGATGGTTGCAGGAGAGGCGGCCATGGACAATGCGCGGGATGCGACGCAGGTCTTCGGCGGCTACGGCTTCATGAACGAGAACCCCGTCGCCCGGCACTACCGGGATTCCAAGATCCTCGAGATCGGGGAGGGCACCACCGAGGTGCAGCTCATGGTCATCACGCGCGAGCTCGGACTCGCCGGCTAGGAGGACACGATGACGGATGCCCCGATGCGCGACGTGGTGCAGCGCGGTCTCTGGTTCGAGGAGTTCGAGGAGGGCGTGCGCTACCTGCATCGCCCGGGCCGCACCGTGACCGACGCCGACAACGTGCTCTTCACGACGCTCACGATGAACCCCCAGCCGCTGCACCTCGATGCGGCATGGTCGGCCGGGCAGCCGTTCGGCCGACCGCTCGTGAACTCGCTGTTCACGCTGTCGACCCTCGTCGGCCAGTCGGTGAGCCAGCTCACGCAGGGCACGCTCGTCGCGAACCTCGGGTTCGGCGCGGTGGCCTTCCCCAATCCGGTGTTCGTCGGCGACACCCTCTACGGCGAGAGCGTGCTCGAGTCGAAACGGCTCTCGTCCTCG
>JAPSJU010000162.1 GCA_031178025.1 Agromyces sp.
CGCCCGTGAGCGCGTGCAGCACGAGGATGGCGTTGTCACGGGCGGGGGAGAGCTCGCCCCAGGTCTCGTAGGCGATCCGAGCCCCGTGGAGCGTGCCTCCTGCCTCGAGCGGGATGTCGCCGATGGCGACGAAGCGGCGGTCTCCGACCGGATCGCCCTCACGCCAGGCTCCCGTCGCCGGCGCCCGGCCGAGGAGCGACTGCGCTCGCGCGTCGGAGACGATGCCCGCGGGCGCCGCATCCGCCGTCGTCTGCCAGTCCATGCTCTCGATTCTCCCGAACGAGCGGTCGCCTCGCGCGATTGTTACGGCGGCGGGGCCGGAGACGCCGGATGCCGCGGACCGTGCGGCCCGCGGCATCCGGCAGATCGCCGAGGTCGTGTCAGACGCGCGAGGCCTCCGCCGCCGCGCGGGCCGCCGCGAGTCCCGCCTCGAGGTCGGCCTTCAGGTCGTCGACGTTCTCGATGCCCACGGACAGGCGCACGAGGCCGGGCGTGACGCCCGTCGTGAGCTGCTGCTCGGGAGTCAGCTGCGAGTGCGTGGTCGACGCGGGGTGGATCACGAGGGACCGGACGTCGCCGATGTTCGCGAGGTGGCTGAAGAGCGAGAGGTTGTCGACGAGCGCACGTCCGGCGTCGACGCCGCCCTTCAGCTCGAACGAGAGCACCGCGCCGACGCCCTTGGGGGCGTACGTGTTCGCGGCGGCGTACCAGGGGCTCGAGGGCAGGCCAGAGTAGTTCACGCTGGCGACGTCGGGGTGGTTGTCGAGCCACTCCGCGATCTCCTGTGCGTTCTGCACGTGGCGCTCGATGCGCAGCGACAGCGTCTCGATGCCCTGGATGAGCTGCCAGGCGCTCGCCGGGGCGATGGCCGCACCGAGGTCGCGCAGCAGCTGCACGCGCGCCTTGATGATGTAGGCGAGCCCGTCGCCGACCGCCGCCGTGTAGCTCGCGCCGTGGTACGAGGGGTCGGGCTCGGTGAGGCCGGGGAACTTCTCGACGTTCTTCGACCATTCGAACGTCCCGCCGTCGACGATCACGCCGCCGATGACCGTGCCGTGTCCGCCGAGGAACTTCGTGGCCGAGTGCACGATGATGTCCGCGCCGTGCTCGAAGGGGCGGATGAGGTACGGCGTCGCGATGGTGTTGTCGACGATGAGCGGGATGCCGGCGGCGTGCGCGATGTCGGAGACCGTGCGGATGTCGAGGATGTTGATCTTCGGGTTGCCGATCGTCTCGGCGAAGAACAGCTTCGTGTTCGGTCGCACGGCGCGGCGCCACTCGTCGGCGTCGTCCTGGTTCTCGACGAACGTCGTCTCGATGCCGAGCTTGGCGAGCGTGTACTTGAAGAGGTTGTAGGTGCCGCCGTAGATCGACGAGGAGGAGACGATGTGGTCGCCCGCCTGCGCGATGTTCAGCACGGCGAAGGTCTCCGCCGCCTGGCCGGATGCCACGAGCAGGGCGCCGGTGCCCCCCTCGAGCGCGGCGAGGCGCTCCTCCACGACGGCCTGCGTCGGGTTCTGGATGCGGGTGTAGATGTTGCCGAACTCGGCGAGCGCGAAGAGGTTCTGCGCGTGCTCGGCATTGTTGAACACGTACGAGGTCGTCTGGTAGATCGGCGTGGCGCGTGCATTCGTCACGGGGTCGGGGGCGGCGCCTGAATGCACCTGCTTGGTCTCGAAGCGCCAGTCGGCCGCGTTCTCGCTCATGGAGGTCTCCTTCTCGAGTCGGGTGTGCGGACCCGCCGCAACCCGAGCCACGTTACGGGCGCGCCCATGGGCGGGCAACGACGGCCGACACACGGCGTAACCGCCCCCGATGCGCGACTCAGGCGCCGGAGCCGGGACCCTTCGGCGGCTGCGGCGCATCGGGCGGCGTCGCCGGCGTGGGCGGCAGCGCCTCGGGCGGCAGCACGATCGTGCCGGTGGCCGTTGCGGGGTCGGGCCGGAGCAGCCAGCGTGCGCGCGGCTCGACGAGTGGTCGGAACAGCCGCCGCACGGGTCGCAGCGAGAGCACGACCGAGATGCCGACGCAGAGGAGCATCATCGCCGGCAGCACCCAGAACGGCTGCGCACCCGCGAGCAGGCCGGTCTCGCGGAAGGGGAAGAGCACGAAGGTGTGGAGCAGGTAGATGTACATGGTCGCGCCGCCGAACCTGGTGAACCAGTGGGCGCGGCGCGGCATGACGATGAGGAACGCCACCGCGAGCAGCATCGCGAGGAGCAGCAGGACGAGCCGGATGAGACCCGACCACGGTTCGTCGTAGCCGATCGCCTGGTAGGACTCGTCGTAGAGCATGAACCGCCGCAGCCGCAGCTCGCGCCACATCTCGATCGCGGCGGGCATGACGAGCAGCACGGCTGCGAAGAGCGCGATCGCACCGGCCCGCCACCGCCACACCACGCCCACCGGCAGGTCGAGCCACCGGTTCGTGAGCTGCCACTGGCGCAACTGCCAGCCGAAGACGAAGAAGGGGAGCATGCCGAAGGTCCGCGAGAGCGCCAGGGTCGAGTCGATCGTCTCGGTGTAGCCCGCGCCGATCGAGATCGCGATCGCGATGAGCAGCGGGTACCGCAGCAGGACCAGGTAGGGCAGCACGATGCGCCAGACCGCGAGTGCGATGAGGAACCAGAGCGTCCACGACGCCGTGGTGTAGTCGAGCTCGAAGGCGCCGCCGAGGGCCCAGCGGATGACGGTCCAGATCGTCTCGAAGATGACGTAGGGCAGGACGATGTCGGTGAGGATCAGGCGGAGGGCCCGGGCGTTCGGGGGACCGGACTTCGCGAAGTAGCCGCTCACCGTCACGAACACGGCGACGTGGAACGAGTAGATGAACAGGTAGACGCTGTACGCCGCGTCGTCCTCGCCGATGAGCGGCAGGATGCCGTGACCGATCACGACGAGCGTGATGGCGATCCACCTCGCGTTGTCCCAGAGCGGCACCCGGCGGCGCCTGGCCGGGGTCGTCGGATGCGGCCTCGTCTCCATCCGTCCATTCAACCGCACGCGCGATCGGATGCCCGTTCCCGATCGGGCGGGTGCGTCGCCGCACACGGCAGGGAGCGGCAGAATGAGGTGCATGGGTGTGCTGCGCGCGGTCGTGACGGGGGCGAGTTCGGGGATCGGCGAGGCGACCGTCCGGGCGCTGCGGGCCGCAGGATGGGACGTCGTCGGGGTCGCCCGCCGCGAGGAGCGGCTGCGCGCGCTCGCGGAGGACACCGGCGCATCCGTGTTCGTCGCCGACCTCACCAGGCAGCGCGACGTGGACGCGCTCCGCGACCACCTCGCGGCAGCGGGCCCGATCCATGCGCTCGTGAACAACGCCGGCGGAGCCAAGGGACTCGACTCCGTCGAGGAGTCGTCGATCGACGATTGGGCCTGGATGCTCGAGGTGAACGTGCTCGCCCTCAAGCGGGTCACGAGCGCGCTGCTGCCGCTGCTCCGTCGCGGTGCGGTCGAGCGGGGGGTCGCCGACATCGTCAACGTGACCTCGATCGCCGGACATGTCGCCTACGTGGGTGGGGGCGGGTACAACGCCGCCAAGTTCGCGGCGCATGCGCTCACCGAGGTGCTGCGCCTCGAATTGAACGGCGAACCGTTGCGCGTCATCGAGGTGGCACCCGGCATGGTGAAGACCGACGAGTTCGCGCTCGTGAGGTTCGGCGGCGACCGCGCCCGCGCCGACGCGGTGTACGACGACGTGCCGGAGCCGCTCGTGGCGGAGGACGTCGCGGCGGTCATCGCCGATGCCGTGCTGAAGCCACGGCACGTGGACCTCGACCTGATCGTCGTGAAGCCCGTCGCGCAGTCCGCTCCGCACCGCCTCGCGAAGGGTCCGCTCACCGTCCGCGAGCCCGGCGACGGCGGGGTCCGATGACCGCGGCTACCCTTGTGGGATGACCTTCGATGCGAACGACGCCGCGGCGGGCGTGGACGGAATCCGTCGCGAGATCCTCGACTGGCGGGAGTTCGGGGAGGCGGCGCGATCCCTCGCGAGCGACGTGCTGCGCTCGGGCTTCCAGCCCGACGTCGTGATCGCCATCGCGCGCGGTGGGCTCCTGCTCGCCGGGGCGATCTCGTACGCGCTCGGCACCAAGGCGTGCGGCTCGATCAACGTGGAGTTCTACACGGGCATCGACGAGCGGCTGCCCGAGCCGGTGCTCCACCCGCCGATGCTCGACGCGCCGGCGCTCGGCGGGAAGCGGGTGCTGCTCGTCGACGACGTGTCGGACTCCGGCAGGACGCTCGCCAAGGTCGTCGCCCTCCTCCGCGACGAGGGCGCCGAGGTGCGCACCGCCACGCTCTACACCAAGTCGCACACCGTGCTCGCGCCCGACTTCGACTATCGCCGCACCGACGACTGGATCGTCTTCCCGTGGTCGGCGCTGCCTCCCGTCACCGTGGAGGGGGCCGCATGAGCGTGCACCTCGTGGGCGGCGGCTGGGAGGATCCGCCCGACGGCGTCGTCTACGCCGGCTTCATCCGCGAGGCGACGGCGCGTGCGTCGGCCGCGGGCCGTGACCTTCCGCGCGTCGCCGTCATCGCCGTGGGTGACGGCGACGAGGCGGAGCACGCCGCGAAGCTCATCGATGCGGCCACCCCGGGCGGCGAGTTCGCACCGCTCGTGACGGCGGTGCGCCACGACCAGGCGGTTCCCGCGACCGCGTTCGCCGACGTCGACGGCATCCTCGTCGGCGGCGGGCTCACCCCGCGCTACCGGGAGCTCCTCGAGCCGCACTTCGGCGAGCTCCGTCGTCAGGTCGCCGCCGGGGTTCCGTACCTCGGCTTCTCCGCGGGCGCCGCGATCGCCGCGGAGCGCGCCATCGTCGGCGGATGGCGGATCGGCGGCGTGCCCGTCGCCCCAGAGGCGACCGCCGAAGACCTCGACGAGCTGACGGTCGCGCCCGGCATCGGCCTCGTCGACGTCGCGATCGACGCGCACGTCGCCCAGTGGGGCACGCTCTCACGGCTCGTCGCCGCCGTGGAGGCGGCGCTCGTCGAGGGCGGGCTCGGCATCGACGAGCACACGGTGCTCATCGTGGGCGACGGCGACCTGCGGGTCGAGGGCGCCGGAAGCGTCTGGCGCGTGCTGCCGGCGGAGTCCGGCGTCGTGGTCGGCACGATCGGCGGCTGATCCGTGGTGCCGATGTCCCTCGACGAGCTCTCCGCCGCCGGGCTCATCGATCCGGGCTGGGCAGCGGCGCTCGCGCCGGTCGGCCCGCGCATCGCGGCGCTCGGCGAGTTCCTGCGCACGGAGACCGCCGCGGGACGCGG
>JAPSJU010000163.1 GCA_031178025.1 Agromyces sp.
GCCTGCTCCACCCAGTCGATGATCTGCTCGACGGAGTCGGGGCGGTCGTCGGTGTACCAGAAGGGTTCCACGACGACGAGGCGGGCGTCGGGCAGTCCGGTGCGGAGCCGCTCGAGGTCGGCGTCGATGGCCGCCTCGATGTCGGCTGCGCGGTGCGGCATGGAGAAGTTGTCGTTCAGGCCCATCGTGACGATGACGACGTCGGGCGCCGGCTCGTGGTCGACGATCTGCTCGACGAGGTCGTCCCCGCCGGAGGCGGGTCCGCGGTTGTTCACGAAGCCGAGGCCGTCGACGCTCGGGTTGAACTCGTACCAGCCCCGGTCGGCCGCGATGATGCTCGACCAGCGCCGCTCGGGCGAGCTCGCACCGGTCCCCCGCGTGTACGAATCGCCGTAGAACGCCACCACGGGCTGTCCGGGCGACGGCGACGCCGGCTGCCCGGGAGGAGCCGTGACCGGGCCCAGGCAGGCCGTGAGGGCGAGGCATCCGGCGAGGACGACGGCCGCCGCTCCGGAGCGGATGCCGCGTGCCCGTACGCGCCCGAACACCTCGGACGCCCCCGGCTAGACCCGGGCGGGCAGCTTCGCGGCCACGAGCTCCGCGATCTGCACGGCGTTCAGTGCCGCGCCCTTGCGCAGGTTGTCGTTCGACACGAAGAGCACGAGGCCCTTGCCCTCGGAAGCGGACTGATCCTGGCGGATGCGTCCGACGTAGCTCGGATCGTTGCCGGCAGCCTGCAGCGGCGTGGGCACATCGGACAGGGCGACGCCCGGGGCGTCCGACAGCAGCTCGGTGGCGCGCTCGGGCGTGATCGGGTTCGCGAACTCGGCGTGGATGGAGAGCGAGTGACCCGTGAAGACCGGGACGCGGACGCACGTGCCGGCGACGCGCAAACCCGGGAGCTCGAGGATCTTGCGGCTCTCGTTGCGGAGCTTCTTCTCCTCGTCGGTCTCGAAGTCGCCGTCGTCGACGATCGATCCCGCGAGCGGGATGACGTCGAACGCGATCGTCCGGGGGAACTTCTGCGCTTCGGGGAAGGTGACGGATGCCCCGTCGTGCACGAGCCGGATCGTGTCCTGCTCGACTGCGGCCTTCGTCTGGGCGAGCAGTTCCTCGCCTCCGGCGAGGCCGGCACCCGACACGGCCTGGTACGTCGAGATCATGAGGCGTTCGAGCCCGGCCTCGTCGTGCAGCACCTTCAGGACGGGCATGGCCGCCATCGTCGTGCAGTTCGGATTCGCGATGATGCCCTTGACCGCATCGCCGATCGCGTGCGGGTTGACCTCGCTCACGATGAGCGGCACCTCGGGGTCCATGCGCCAGCCGCTCGAGTTGTCGATGACCGTGACGCCGGCGGCGGCGAAGCGCGGCGCCTGCGCCTTCGAGAGCGTCGCGCCGGCGGAGAAGATCGCGATGTCGAGGCCGGAGGGGTCGGCGGTCGAGGCGTCCTCGATCACGATGTCCTCGCCCCTCCACGGCAGCGTCGAACCGGCCGACCGCGCCGAGGCGAAGTAGCGGATGGAGGCGACCGGGAAGTCGCGTTCCTCGAGCAGCGTGCGCACGACGGCGCCGACCTGTCCGGTCGCGCCGACGACGCCGATGTTCACTCCATGTGCCATGCGCTTTCCTCACTTCTCCGGGCGCGGCTCGTGGTGCCGTCACCCGCACGTCATCTTCCAGTCTGCCGGATTTTGCGCGCTTCGCAGGACACGAGCGCCGTTCCGGCCACGCAACGGCAGGAATCCGCGCCATGCCGTCAGTATCCGAGCGGCGGAACCCGCCGTGTCGGATGACGCGGCCGGTGGACTACCGGCCGGTGCCGGCGTGCACGACCGCGTCCTCGTCGCCGTCGAGCTCGAATGCCGAGTGCACGGCGCGGGCTGCGGCGTGGACGCTGTCGGCACGGGTGACGACCGAGATGCGGATCTCACTCGTCGAGATCATCTCGATGTTGATGCCCGCGTCGTAGAGCGCCTCGAACAGTCGAGCGGACACCCCGGTCGCGGAGCGCATCGCGGCGCCGACGAGCGAGAGCTTGCCGATCTGGTCGTCGTACTGCAGCGAGAGGAAGCCGACCGCGTCCTGCGAGTTCGAGAGCGCGGTGAGCGCCTTCTCGCCGTCGGACTTCGGCAGCGTGAAGGAGATGTCGGTGCGCCCGGTCGAGGCGGCCGACACGTTCTGCACGATCATGTCGACGTTCGCGTTGGTGTTGGCGACGATCTTGAAGATCTTCGCGGCGACGCCGGGCACGTCGGGCACGCCGACCACCGTGATCTTCGCCTCGGTGAGGTCGACGGCGACGCCGGCGATGACGGATTCTTCCACAGCCGCTCCTTCGGGCAGACGCGAGGGGTCGTAGACGATCGTCCCCTCGTTGTTGTTGAACGACGATCGCACATGCAGGGTGACACCGTGGCGTCGGGCGAACTCGACGGCCCTGATGTGCAGCACCTTCGCACCGGACGCGGCGAGCTCGAGCATCTCCTCGCTCGTGATCCGGTCGAGCTTGCGTGCCTTCTTGACGACGCGGGGATCCGACGTGAAGACCCCGTCGACGTCGGTGTAGATCTCGCAGACGTCGGCCTCGAGCGCCGCGGCGAGGGCGACGGCCGTCGTGTCGCTGCCACCGCGGCCGAGGGTCGTGATGTCGCGCGATTCGCGGCTGAAGCCCTGGAAGCCCGCGACGATGACGATCGCGCCGTCGTCGAGCGCCTCGCGGAGACGCACCGGGGTGACGTCGACGATGCGGGCTGCTCCGTGGGTGGCATCCGTGATCATGCCGGCCTGGCTTCCCGTGAACGAGCGCGCGTCATGGCCCATGCTCTTGATCGCCATCGCGAGGAGGGCCATCGAGATGCGCTCACCGGCGGAGAGCAGCATGTCCAGTTCGCGCGGCGCCGGGATCGGCGTCACCTCGTTGGCGAGATCGAGCAGCTCATCGGTCGTGTCGCCCATCGCCGAGACGGCGACCACGACGTCGTTGCCCGCCTTGCGGGTCTCGACGATGCGCTTGGCCACCCGCTTGATGCTCTCCGCATCGGCGACGGAGGATCCGCCGAACTTCTGCACGATCAAGCTCACGTGGTCTCCCAGGGGTGGTGGCAGGCGCCGGGATTCGCGTCGGTCGCCGGGGTGACCATCATACGGCGGGGCTGCATGCGCGTACGGCAATGTGACGATCGCGGTCGGCTCGGCGATAGAGTGCCGCCATGTCGGAGGTGCTCGAGGAGTGGTCGGAGTTCAACGTCGCGATGGTCGGGGCGACGGCGGCGCTCGCCGGCCTCCTGATCGTGGCGATGTCGGTGAACATCGCCGAGATCATGAAGTCTCCGTCGCTGCCGCCCCGGGCGGCAGCGTCGATCGCCGCGCTCGTGCTCGCCATGGCTGCCGGCGCCCTCGCCCTGGTGCCCGGCCAGCCGCCGGCGCTCTACGGCGTCGAGCTGCTGCTCGGCTCGGCCGTGGCGAGCGTCATGCAGGTGCACGCCATCCGCGTCGTCCTCCTCGACGACCGGCCCGCGACGCCGGTGCAGCGCGCGGGGAAGGGCATCGTCGGCACCCTGCCGGTCGCGGCCTTCGTCGTCGGCGGCACGCTCCTCGTGGTGGGCGCTGTCCCCGCCGGGCTCGTCGCCGCGGCGGTCGGATCGGTGCTCGCCGTCGTCTCGGCCGTCGTGATGGCCTGGGTCGTGCTCGTCGAGGTGCTGCGCTAGTGACCTCGGTCAGCTTCCGTGCGGCCGGGGCATGTACCACTCGGTGAACTCCGACGCACGCCCATCGGCGGCGAGACGGACGATCCAGAGGTTCAGGTAGTCCTTCTCGGCGGGGTACTCCGTGCGTCCCTGCACGACGGCGAACCCGTCGTGCTCGTGCAGCACCTTCGAGTCGAACGACCAGGAGCCCGGTTCATCGCGATCTTCGAGCCATCCCGCGACGATCGCATCGCGACCCCGCCTCGGCTCGGCGTCGGGGCTCGTCAGGTAGACGGCGTCGTCGGTGAACAGGGCTCCGATCTGCGCCGGATCGTTGGACTTCCACGCCGCGACGTATCCTGCGACCCATTCAGCAGCGCTGCTCACCATGGCTCCGTTGTACTCGCGGCGAACGGCCGCGGTCAAGGTGGACCGCAATGCCCCGTGGCTCGTCAGCCGACGACCCGGCGGCCTTCGAACGCCCGACCGAGGGTGACCTCGTCGGCGTACTCGAGGTCGCCGCCGACGGGCAGGCCGGACGCGAGTCGTGTGACCCGGATCTCGAGCGTGGTGAGCAGCCGGCTCAGGTAGGTGGCGGTCGCCTCGCCCTCGAGGTTGGGATCGGTGGCGATGATGACCTCGACGACGGTGTTGTCGGCGAGCCTCGTCATGAGCTGGCGGATGCGCAGTTCGTCGGGTCCGATGCCGTCGATGGGGCTGATGGCCCCGCCCAGCACGTGATAGAGCCCGCGGAACTCCCGCGTGCGTTCGATCGCGACGACGTCCTTGGCTTCTTCGACGACGCAGATGAGGCTCGGGTCGCGCCGCGGATCGCGGCAGATCGAGCAGGTCTCCTGTTCCGACACGTTGCCGCAGATCGCGCAGAATCGCACCTTCTCACGGATCTGCAGGAGGATCTCGGCGAGCCGGGTGACCTCGAAGTGCTCCGTCTGCACGATGTGGAAGGCGATGCGCTGCGCGGATTTGGGGCCGATGCCGGGGAGACGACCCAGTTCGTCGATGAGTTCCTGGACGATGCCTTCGTACACGACTAGCCACGCTCCCCGAAGCCGGGGCGGCCGGGAGCCTCGACCTCTTCGAGGAAGGTCGCCCCGAGCACCTCGCGCACGACCGACTCGCCGTACCGCTGGATGCCGTCGGCGGGCGCCGACGACGCCGACGCTCGCGCCTGACCGCGCTTCGGAGCCGGTCGCGCCGGCAGGGCGCGCTCTGCCGGCGGCTCGTCGATGACGATCTCGTCGGGCACGGGGCCGGGATCGAATGGCGGCTCGAAGTCTTCGGGCGGCGCATCCGCCTCGTCGGGCACGGGATCCGCCACGCCGGATGCCGCCGGGCGCCGCGTCGGCGGTTCGGCGAGCGCCGTGGCCGTGGCCGACGCCGAAGCCGACGCCGGAGCCGGACGCGGTGCGTCAGCCGGGTCGTGCGGTGGCTCGCCGGCCGCGCCGGCCTCGGGCTCGCCGTTCGGGATGGCGACCGTCGCCCACGAATCGACGGAGGCGCCCTCGGCGGTGACG
>JAPSJU010000164.1 GCA_031178025.1 Agromyces sp.
CGATGAGACGACTGCACGTCGCGGAGGTCGCGCTCGGTGTCACCGCCGTCGCGTCGGGAGCGTTGCTCTGGGCCCTGATCGATTTCACCCGGTCGGCACAGGGGTTCGCCTGGAGTGAGAACCCGACGCAGGAGCAGATGCTCGCCATGGCGGTCAGCCAGATGACGTGGATCCTCTCGCCGGTGCTCGGCTTCGCCGTGGCGGCATGCGTGCTCGGCCTGGTGTTCGTGTGGTGCTTCGCCGCGCCGCGTCAGCCGATCTCGGCGACGCGCACGATGAGCGCGGCGGGGTCGACCGTGAAGCGCACCGCCGTGACCTCGCCGAACTCCTCGCCGTCGATCTCGAACTCCTGGGGCTCGCCCTCGACGACCAGCTCGACGGAACGACCGCGCGAGTAGATGATCTCGCGGCGCCGATTGCCGCCCGTGAGGTCGATGAGCTGCCGACCGATCGCCGACTTCGCGAGCACGCGGTTCTCCCAGGCGACCTTTCGCCAGATCAGCAGCCAGCCGAGCACGTTGCGCGGTTGCAGGCGCACGACGTCGAGGCGGCCGTCGTCGATCTCCGCGCCGGGGATGAGGTCGATGTTGCCGGGCAGGTAGCCGAGGTTCGCGATGAGCACGCTCAGCACGCGTGAACGATGGGCCCGGCCGCCGTCGATGCGGTGCAGCACGCGGAAGGGCTTCGAGACGGGGATGGCGCGCAGGCCCGCGTCGACGTACGCGAGCCAGCCGATGCGCCGCTTGAGCTCGGGATTCGTGTTCGCGATCATCGCCGCATCGAGGCCGACTCCGCTGATCACGAGCGACACGTGCCGCTCGGTGGCGCCGCCCGGCCGCACGATGTCGGCGACGAGCACGTCGACGGCCCGAGGGATGCCGGCGAACGCCAGCACGACCGCGTCGGCAGGGTCGTTCACGGGGATGCCGAGGTTGCGAGCGAACAGGTTCCCCGTGCCGAGGGGAACGAGCCCGAGCGGCACCCCGGTGCCGCGCACCCCGGCGGCGACCGCGCGCACGGTGCCGTCGCCGCCGGCGGCGATCACGAGGTCGACCCCCGCCTCGATCGCACCGCGGGTCGCATCCGTGCCGGGGTCCTCGATCGAGGTCTCGATCCACAGCGACGGCGCGAAGTCATGGCGGGCCTCCGCCCGTTCGACGGCAGCGCGGAGGGCGGGAAGACCCTGCTTGGTCGGGTTCACGACGACGGCGGCGCGCAGCGTCCGCCGCGCGGCATCCGGCCGCACGCGTCCCGCGTCCCGCTGTCGTGCTCGCGCCGCCACGGAACAACGGTATTGCATGCGGTGGCCGCGCTATCCGGGCTCGCGACGCCGTCGGCCGACCGCGAGCCCACGGCTAGACTGGCTCGCGTGATCGACCCCGTGCTGCTTCGCGAGAATCCCGACCTGGTCAAGCATTCCCAGGAGTTGCGCGGCGAGTCCTCCGCCCTCGTCGACGATGCGGTCGAGGCGGATGCCGCTCGTCGTTCCGCGATCACCGAGTTCGAAGCCCTCCGCGCCGAGCAGAACGCGTTCGGCAAGCGGGTCGCGAAGGCGCCGAAGGAGGAGAAGTCGGCGCTCGTCGCGCAGGCGCAGGACCTCGCCGCCAGGGTGAAGGAGGCGAACCAGCGCGCCGGCGATGCCGAGTCGGCGTTCGCCGCGGCGGTGCAGCGACTGGGCAACATCGTGATCGACGGCGTGCCTGCGGGCGGCGAGGACGACTACGTCGTGCTCCGGGAGGTCGGCGGCATCCCCGAGTTCGACTTCGCCCCTCGGGACCACCTCGAGATCGGCGAACTGCTCGACGCCATCGACATGCAGCGCGGGGCCAAGGTGTCCGGCGCCCGGTTCCACTACCTGAAGGGCGTGGGGGCCCGCCTCGAGCTGGCGCTCATGAGCATGGGACTCGACCGGGCGCTCGCAGCGGGGTTCACGCCGCTCATCACGCCCACGCTCGTGCGTCCCGAGATCATGCAGGGCACCGGATTCCTCGGGTCCCACGCCGAGGACATCTACTACCTGCCCGACGACGAGCTGTATCTCACCGGCACGAGCGAGGTCGCGCTCGCGGGCTACCACGCCGACGAGATCGTCGACCTCTCGAACGGGCCGCTGCGGTACGCCGGCTGGTCGACCTGCTACCGCCGCGAGGCCGGGAGCCATGGCAAGGACACCCGCGGCATCATCCGGGTGCACCAGTTCAACAAGCTCGAGATGTTCAGCTACGTCGACCCTGCGGACGCCGAAGCCGAGCACGAACGGCTCCTCGGCTGGCAGGAGGAGATGCTGCAGAGCCTCGGCCTCTCCTATCGCGTCATCGACACGGCGGCGGGCGACCTCGGCTCGAGTGCGGCGCGCAAGTACGACGTCGAAGCGTGGGTGCCGACGCAGCAGGCGTACCGCGAGCTCACCTCCACGTCGAACTGCACGACGTTCCAGGCGCGTCGCCTCGACATCCGCCAGCGCACCGAGAGCGGCAGGACCTCGCCGGTCGCAACGCTCAACGGCACCCTGGCCACCACCCGCTGGATCGTCGCGATCCTCGAGACGCACCAGCAGGCGGACGGATCGGTCGTCGTGCCGGAGGCCCTGCGCGGCTACCTCGGCGGCCTCGAGGTGCTCGAGCCCGTGCGCCGATGAGTGAGCGGATGCCACAGGCCCAGCCCGCCACCGACCCCTGGCTCGTGGCGCTCGACATCGACGGCACGATCCTGCACGAGGACGAGTCGATCGACGAACGGGTGGCCGATGCCGTCCTCTCCTGCCGTGAGCGGGGGCATGAGGTCATGCTCGCGACCGGCCGGTCGTGGGCGACGACGGCGCCGGTGCTCGATCGCCTCGGGCTCACTCCTGAGTACGTCGTGTGCGCCAACGGGGCCATCACGATGCGTCGCGACGATGCGGAACCCGGCGGCTACGTGCGCGAGCACATCGAGACGTTCGACCCCACCGGGGTGCTCGAGCGCATCCGCGCGTTCCTGCCGAGCGGCCGGTTCATGGTGGAGCTCGCCGACGGCTATCGGCTGTACACCGAGGGCATGAGCGACTGGAACCTCGACGAGGCGCGAGAGGTGGAGTTCGACGAGCTGCTCGACCAGCGGGCGACCCGCGTCGTCGTGATCTCGCCCGACCACGAGCTGGAGGAGTTCCTCCGGATCGTGGAGGACATGGGCCTGCACCAGGTCAGCTACTCGATCGGCTGGACCGCGTGGCTCGACATCGCGCCCGACGGGGTGAGCAAGGCCACCGCGCTCGAGCGGGTGCGCGGATGGCTCGACGTGCCGCTCGAGCGGGTGATCGCGGTCGGCGACGGCCGCAACGACATCGACATGTTCACCTGGGCCGGTGCCGCCGGACGCGCCGTCGCGATGGGCCAGGCTCCCGACGACGTGCGCGCCGCCGCGAACGAGACGACCGACGACATCCACCACGCCGGGCTCGCCGCGGTACTCGACTCGCTGCCGTAACGCCACGTCCTGCCCGCGCCCAGACGCGGCGGATAAGATCGGCGCGTCGGGAAGGTGGTCGGGTGAGCGCACGAATCGGACCGGGCTCGCGCAGCGAGGCCGCTCCTCCGCCGCTGCCCACCCGGCACGGCCGGCTCCCACGCCACGGCGCCGTGAAGGCGTTGGCGAAGCTCGCGGCGTCCGTCGTCGCCGTCATCGCCGTGAGCGGCATCGCGGTGGCGGGGTACGCGGCCGTCGACCTCTTCGCCGGGGTGGAGCCGACGCTCGAGCTCGAGAACGAGCAGATCCTCGACGACGTGCCCGACATCGGTGCGATGGAGGGCGGCCTCTTCTTCCTCCTCGTCGGCAGCGACAAACGGCCCCAGAACGGCGCGTTCGGCGATCCCGAGGAGGAGTCGGGCGTCCTCAACGACGTCACGATGCTGGTGCACATCTCGGAGGATCACTCACACGTCGAGGTGGTGAGCTTCCCGCGCGACATGCTGGTCTCGGTGCCCGAGTGCCCCGATCCCGAGAATCCCGACGGCGAGCCGCTGTCGGCGATGTCCGAGGTGAAGATGAACACGGTGCTGCACCACGGCGGCTTCGGATGCGTCGCCGCCACGGTCGAGCAGCTCACGGGCGTCGAGATCCCGACCGGGGGCATCGTCGAGTTCGACGGCGTCGCGGCGCTCTCCACCGCGATCGGCGGTGTGGAGGTGTGCGTCGCCGAGCGCATCGACGACGACTACGCGGGGCTGCACCTGGATGCCGGCACGCACACCATCTCCGGCTACGACGCCCTCGCCTTCCTCAGGTCGCGCCACGGCGTGGGTGACGGCAGCGACCTGGGGCGCATCTCCAACCAGCAGACGTTCCTCGCGTCGCTCATCCGCACGGTCGAGCGCGACGGCGTGCTCCGAGACCCGGTGAAGCTCTACTCGATCGCGAAGGCCGTCACCACGAACATGCAGCTCACCTCGGCCCTGCAGGATCCGGTGCGCCTGGTGTCGATCGCGCGCGCGATCACCGACATCGACCTCGCGAAGGTCGCGTTCATCCAGTATCCGACGGCGTACACCGACGGTTTCGCCGCGGTCGTCCCGACCGAGTCGGCAGCACTCGTCAACGCCGCGCTGCAGGCCGACCTGCCCGTACAGCTCGACCCGACGGCCCAGGACAACACGGACTTCGGAACGGTGCCCGATCCTGCCGCGCCGCCGGCCGAGGGCGAAACGCCCGCCGAGGGCGAGACGCCCGCCGAGGGTGAGACGCCGCCGGCGACGGAGGCCCCGGTGCAGGCGCTTCCGCCGGATGTCACCGGCCAGACGGGCGCTGACGTGCGTTGTGCGAGCGCGAACGAGGGCTGACGGGGGTCGCCTCAGAACCTTCTCAGGGTGTGCTGCGAGGCTCGAAGCGGCATGCCTCGGCTAGAATCGGGGCCGGCGCGCATGCCTGCGCCCCTCCGGGGTGCGGGCTGGCGGGCATGGAGGGCTGTCCGAGCGGCCGATGGAGCTGGTCTTGAAAACCAGTGGGCAGCAATGCCTCGTGGGTTCGAATCCCACGCCCTCCGCACCGCGGACCGACACGACGACTGAAGGGAACACGTGAACCACGAACTGCGCCACAGCTCGCGTCGCGCCGCCAAGTCCCCTTCCATCGCCCGTCACGGCCGCCTGAAGCGCAACAGCGCGTGGTCGACGGTCGGCCGCATCGCGGCATCCGTCGTCGCGGTCTCCCTCGTCTCGGGGTC